>DASVIK010000001.1:0-2739 GCA_036382135.1 Candidatus Limnocylindrales bacterium
CCGATGACCTGGCCGTCGCGGTTGAGCAGCGGCCCGCCGGAGTTCCCGGGGTTGATCGCGGCATCCACCTGGATGAGGTCGTGCAGCACGACCGTGCTGTCCGGGAACTGGAACGACCGGCCGAGGCCCGAGACGACGCCCGAGCTCATGGAGCCGTACAGGCCGAAGGGATTGCCCACGATGTAGGCCTCGCTCCCGACCTGCACCGAGTTCGGGTTGCCCAGCGTGGCGGGCACGATGACGGCCGGGGGCTCGCTCGGCTGGAGCACGGCGATGTCGTGCTCGGGCTGGCGGACCGCGACCGTGGCGCCGGAGGTGCTGCCGTCGGCGAACGTGAGCTTGATCGACGTGGCACCCGTCACGACGTGCAGGGCCGTGAGGATGTCACCGCTGGCGTCCACGACGACCCCGGTCCCGAGGCCCTTCTGGGGCTTGCCCTTGGCGTCGACGCTGTCGGACTCGATGAGGACGAGCGACGGCTGGACGGCGGCGTACACGACCTGCGAGAAGGCGGGACCGGGTGACTGCGAGGCGAGCGCCTGGGCCACGCTGTCGTGGACATCCGTGGGGGTCAGCTGGTGCGGGCCGGGGAACAGCGCGCCGTACGCCGCGATCGCGACGAACGCGGCCAGGATCCCGGCGGCGAACGGCGTCCCCCTCCGGATCCGGGCGCCCGCGCGGGCGAGCCGCCGTCGCGAAGGCCCGGGCTGCGGACGAGGGTGGTCGTCCATCTGGTCGGTCATGAGGCGGAGCGAGCTCCCGTCCGTCTGGCCATCGGTGGGGCGCTCCGACTCCCCGGCCGGTCAGGCCCTGTCGCTTGAGTATCGGGCCGGCGGCTGAGAGGAGCCTGAAGACCCGACGCGTCGGGCGTTCCGCCCGGCGCGACCTGCCTCGGGCCAGTCTACCGCCGACTTCGTCGCGCGCCGCCCGGGCGGTTTCCGGGGCCGCCCCGGCGAGTGCCGGTCGGACGTGCCCACCTCTGCGAGAATCCGCCTCCCGACGACCCCGCACGAGGTCCACTCCCGCGGTGCACAGCGAGCGTCCGCTCCTCAGCCAACCCGAGTTCCGGGCGCTTCTCGGCGCGCGGCTGACGAACGCGCTCGCGACGAGCGCCCTCGCCACCGTGGTGGCCTACCAGACGTACATCATCACCCACGATCCGCTCTCGCTCGGCTGGCTCGGCCTGGTCGAGGCGATCCCGGCCCTGTCGCTCGTCCTGTTCGGCGGCCACGTCGCCGACCGACGCGACCGCCGGTCGATCCTCCTCGTCACGAGCACCATCGTCACCCTCTGCGCGGCGGCGTTCGCGGGGCTCTCCGCGACCGGGACGCTCGGCCTCATCGGGATCCTCGCCGTGATCTTCGTCACAGGGATCGCGAGCGGCTTCGAACGACCTGCCCTCTCGGCCTTCGAGGCACAGGTCATCCCGCGGACCCAGGCCGCGCGCGGCGTGTCGTTCTCGAGCAGCGTGAGCCAGACCGGCGCCATCCTCGGACCCGCGCTGGGCGGCATCGCGATCGCCGTCGTCGGCCTGCCGGCGACGTACACGATGATCGCCCTGCTCCTGGCGATCTCGACCGGCTGCCTCGCTCTCATCGCCCGCAAGCCCATGCCCGAACGGATCGAGGGCGAGGCGTTCGTCCAGAGCCTGCTCGGAGGGATCCGCTACGTCGTCCGGTCGCCCGCCCTCCTCGGCTCGATGGCGCTCGACCTCTTCGCGGTGTTCTTCGGCGGGGCGATCGCCCTGTTGCCGATCTTCGCCACCGACATCCTCCACGTCGGCTCGGTCGGGCTGGGCGTGCTGCGGACGGCGCCGTCGCTCGGAGCCCTCGCCGTCCTCCTCATCGCCACGCGCCGCCCGCCGAGCCGCCACGCGGGCGCGACGCTCCTGCTCTGCGTCGGCGGGTTCGGGTTGAGCATGATCGTGTTCGGGCTCTCGACGAGCTTCCTGTTGTCGCTGGCGGCCCTGTTCGTGAGCGGGGCGACCGATGGGGTCAGCATGGTGATCCGAATGACGATCGTGCGGGTCCTGTCGCCGGATCGCATCCGGGGCCGCGTCGCCTCGGTGAACTGGGTCTTCATCGGCGCCTCGAACGAGCTCGGCGCCTTCGAGAGCGGCGTCGCGGCCCGCCTCTTCGGAACGTCCACGAGCGTCATCGCGGGCGCCGTCCTGACCCTCGGCGTGGTCGGCCTCGTGGCGGCGATGGTGCCGAGCCTGCGCGGCCTGGACCTCGATCGCGCCGCACCGCGGGAGGAGCCGGCGCCGCACGAGTAGGGCTGTGTCGCGGCCGGGTGCGTGCAGGTCGGCAACCAACCCGGAGAGCGCGGAGGTCGACCGCGGGTATGCTTCCGGCCTGGCGTATCGGTGAGCGACCGTTTGTAGTCTTGTCTCTCGGGCCGCCGACGACCGAGGATTCACGATGGCCGACGATCCGACCTCGACCGCGACGGCGGCCCCCGGCGCGACCGCGCCATCCGACCTGCTGGGAACCCACGACGAGCAGGCGCTGCTCATCGAGCTCGAGCCCGAGGCCGGCCGCCTCTACGACCGCCACATGCGGGTGGCCCAGGAGTGGTTCCCCCACGACTACATCCCGTATCGGCTGGGACGGGACTTCGACAAGGAGCCGTGGACCCCGGACCAGCCCCGCCTGACGGGGGTCGCGCAGACGGCCTTCGAGGTCAATCTGCTGACCGAGGACAACCTGCCCTCCTACCACCGGCTGATCCACGGCATGT
>DASVIK010000002.1:0-4129 GCA_036382135.1 Candidatus Limnocylindrales bacterium
ACGCTGGGACCATCGTCCCGCGGGCGGTGCCGGGTCGCACCGTCCCGGAACCCGGCGAAGGCCCGTTCGTGCGGCCGGCGGAACGTAGTCCGGCCGCGACCCGATGGGACCAAGGTACCGCCCCGACTAGTCCCGTCGTGCGGTGGAGGCTGCGCCACCTCATCCATTTAGATGAGCCCCATCGAGTGGATGGGCCACTCCGACCGGGTGCCGCGAAGCCCCACGCCCGTCGGGAATGGCGACCACGACCCAGCGATGCCACGGATCAAACGCACCGACCGGCACCAGCCGGCACGCGCCGATCCTCATACGAACAAGGGGATAGCTCCCATGGACGACAACGCGACCACGGACGTTGACCGGAACCGACGGCGTCGGCGCCGCGGCCTCATCGTCCTCCTGCTGTGCCTGTCGGTCGCGAGCCTGGGGGCAGGCGCCTTCTCGCTGGCGATCTTCACCGACTCGGACGCGACGTCCGGGACGTTCACCGCAGGCACGATCGATATCGCGACGAACCCCGTCACGCTCTTCACGGTCGCCAATCTCATGCCCGGCGACTCCGGCAGCGCGACCCTGACCGTCAACAACAACGGCACCGGCCAGCTCCGCTACGCCATGACGAGCGCGTCCACGAACGCGGACGCCAAGAGCCTGCGCGACCAGCTCCAGCTCACGGTCCGGCCGGGCGCCTGCCCGAGCGCGGCCGCCGCGATCTACACCGGCGCCCTCAGCGCCGCCGCCTTCGGCAGCACGGTCCAGGGCAACCAGGCCGGCGACCGGACCCTGAACGCCGCCGCCAGTGAGCAGCTCTGCTTCGGCTGGAGCCTCGCGCTCGCGAGCGGCAACGCCTACCAGGGCGCGACGACCACCACCACGTTCACGTTCACGGCCGAGCAGACCGCGAACAACCCGTAACGCATCGGCTGCACCCGCTGGTCGCGACTCATCCGGCCACCCCGACCCGGGCGAGTCGCGGCCGACGGGCATCCCGGCCGGTGTGGGCCTTCTCCCCCAGAGAGGCGGTCTCCATGACCGAGCCCTACGTCCGATATCGAGCGATCCGCTGGATCCTCGACGCCGCCCTCATCGGATTGATCCTCATCGCCCTCGCGGGCGCCATCCTCGGGCGTCTCGTGCCGATGACGGGCCGCGAGACCCTCATCATCGGCGGGGCGTCGATGGAGCCGGAGATCCAGCTCGGTGCGGCCGTCGTCATCGAGCCCGTGGCTCCCGAGCAGCTGGCCGTGGGTGACATCGTGAGCCTCCGCTCGGGCGAGGGCCTGAAGAGCATCTTCACCCACCGCATCACCCGGGTCATCGGCCGTTCGGACGGCATCTGGATCGAGACGAAGGGCGACGCGAACCACATCCTCGACGCCTCGATCACGCCGGCGACGAACGTCATCGGCCGGGTCGTCCTCAACGTCCCGTACGGCGGCTTCCTGCTCAAGCTCCTGTCCGTGCCGAGCGGGGTCGCGCTGGTCATCTGCCTCGCCGGGATGCTCGTCACCTGCACCTGGCTCGTCGAGACCCTCGAGATCGAGCGCCGGCGCTGGCCGCGCCCCGGTGCGCGTCCGGTCGCGGTACCCGCAGCGGCGGGCGCGTCCGGCGCCGCGGCGGTTGTGCCGGCACGTCCGCCGACGCGCCCGGTCCGCCGAGCCTCGCGCGGTGAGCAGGCCCCCGCGGCGGCCGGGGAGGACGGACCGTGATGAGCCTGGCCATGGCTGAGCCGGGCACCCGGCGGGGGCGACGCTGGTCGCGGATCTTCGTGGCTGCGCTCGCGGTCGGCCTCTCGGTCGCGGTGGGATCCGTCTCACTGCGCACGACGCTGGCGGTGTTCGGCGCCACGGCCACGACGAAGGGGACGTGGACGGCGGCGACCCTCCATCCGCCGACGGCCCTGGCGGCTGCCGCGGGCGCGACGGTGACACTCACCTGGACGCCGACGGTGGACCCGGTCGCGACCGGCTACTACGTGTTCCGGTCGACGACGAGCGGCTCCGGCTACAGCCAGATCTCGACGGTCACGCCCAAGACCGTGGCGACCGCGACGAACACCCCGGCCGCGTCGGGCGTGTACTACTACGTGCTCCAGACCGAATTCCAGAACTGGACGAGCACCACCAGCAACGAGGCCTCGGCGCTGTTCCTGCTCCCGGCGGTGACCACCGCGACCGTGCCCTGCCTGGCCGGCCTCAACCTGGCCGAGGCCGGTGGCGACAACAACGGCTACCAGACACGACCGAACTCGGCGTGCGATCTCGGTGCCAACTTCGCCGCCGACGGCAATACTGGCTCGGCCGGCCACAGCTCCGTCTGCACCAACGCCGCGAACGACCGGGAGCAGTTCTGGGGGTTCAACCTGGGCCTGCCAGGCTCGATCTACCAGGTCAATTCGATCACGGTCCGGGCGGACGCCCGGCGCACCTCCAACGCGGCGGGTACGAACAACCTGTGCATCCAGCTCTCGTGGGACGGCGGCACGAGCTGGTCCAACGTCCAGTCCGTCGCGATCACCTCCGCCGCGTTCGCCACGTACACGATCGGCGGGGCGGTCGCCGGCTGGGGCGCCCACGCGTGGACGCTGGCCAACCTGACCTCACCCAACTTCCGGATGCGGGTCTACGACGCGACGGACGTGGCGACCCAGTCGTACCGGCTGGACTACCTGGCGGTGACGGTCAACTACAACCCCTAGTCCGGCGGGCCGGCCCCCTCCATCGTGGGCCCCTCGAAGGCGGCCACCGCGGCGCGATATGCGGCGGGCACCGGAGTCGGCCGCCGCTCCTCGGGATCCACGAGCACGATCGACTGCACCGCGGTGCACATGAGCCGGTCGTCGGCCACCCGGTAGGCGGCGCTCTCGGTGGTCACGCTCGTCCGCCCGATCCGCGTCGTGCGCACGAACACCTCGAGCAGGTCGTCGAAGCGGGCGGGGGCCTCATATTCGACCGACAGCGCCTTCATCACGAACTCGCCATCGCCGTGATGGGGCGTGACCAGGCCCAGGTGACGGTGGTACTCGAGGCGGGCGTGGTCGAAGTAGGGCAGGTAGCGCCCGTAGTAGACGATCCCCTGGGCGTCGGTGTCGCTGAACCAGACCCGGGCGAAGGCCGAGTAGCGGAAGGGCGGCCGTCGCTCGGTGGGCGCGCCCGTGACGAAATCCATCGGACCGATCGTACCGGACGCCCCTGAGGACTACCTCAGGTTGCCGGCCCCGAAGGTCGGTTGGACCATCGTGCGCTTGTCCTCACGCGAGCGCCGGAGGAAGTCGACGAAGTACAGCACGCCGAACTCGAGGAAGACGCCGATCGCCGCGCCGAGGATCGTCGTGATCACGATGCCGGGGCCGTTCCGGATCTTCGGCGGATTGGCCGGGTCGACGACGGTCAGCGTGACCTGCAGGGCGCTGTTGTCGGGGTTGCCGCTGCGCGCCTGGTAGTTCACCAGCTCGTTCGCGAAGGCATTGGCCAAGGCGGCGGCCTGCGCCGCGTCCTTGTCCGAGACGCTGATCTCGATGATGCTCGTGCCGGTCGGCACGCGGGTCGTCACCGCCGCCTCGAGCTTCACCGGATCGAGGTTCGGGTTGACATCGAGGATGACCCGCCTCAGGACCGGCGTCGTCGTCGCGAGCTCCGAGAGCGTGGGCGTGAGGGCCTGGGTCGCCTCCAGGGTGCTGAAGTCGAGCCCCTTGGTGATGTCGCTCGGCGTGACGAGGAGCTGCGCCTTTGCCACGTAGTCGGGCGGCATCGCGAGGGTCGCGGCGGCGGCGACGATGGCCCCCACGATCGCGCCGAGCACGAGGTAGCGGAACCACGCGCGGGCGGCGGTCAGGACGGACAGGGTCGATGGGGCGGAGTCGGAGATCAACGGGGTCCTCAAGAGCACATGGTCGAGGCGTCGCGACAGCCTACCATCCTCTTGCCGATTCGGGCCGCGAGGCACGTCGTATGTGGTGTATCCGCGCCATCACTCGCGGAACGGGCCTCAGCCGCCGGGCTTCGTCGCTTCGCCCAGCAGTCCGCGATAGCTGACCATCCGATCCCCGAGCTCCAGGCCCGTGACGACCGACTCGAGCGATTCCCCGTTCCGGTCGTTGACCAGCCGTCCGGTCGCGTCCAGCTGCGGA
>DASVIK010000003.1:0-5658 GCA_036382135.1 Candidatus Limnocylindrales bacterium
GCTCGGTGGTCATGGAGAGATCAACCTCCGAGCCTGAGGTCCCCGATCGAGGGGGTCAGGCGTGCTGAGTCTTCTCCCGGAAGACCCCACGGTCCGCGGCGTTGCCATGATGGTGCAGGCGTGCCGCGTGGCTTGGTCCTCGGCCGAGTATAGCCACTCGGCTTTGGGCCGGACACCGGCCGGACCGCCCATACGGACCGGCCATCTGTCCCATCAGCGTGCGTAGAGGACCACCGCTCCGATGCCGCCCGGCCCCAGGTGCGGGCCCACGGACGGGCCGACCGGCTGGACCGACACGAGGCCAGGGTCGATCCCGCCGGGCACCCGGCGGATGAGCTCGTCGCGGAAGCCGTCGATGTCCTCGGCCATCGTGTGAAGCATCGCGATCCGCTCCACGGGTCGCTCGGTGAGGAGCTCGATGACCCGTTCGCGTGCCCTCGAGCGGGTTCGCGGCTTGTCGACCGTCTCGACCGCACCGTCCTTGATCGTGATGATCGGCTTGACCGACAGGAGCGTCCCGATCGCGGCCTGAGCACCGCTGATCCGCCCGCCGCGCTTGAGGTATTCGAGCGTGTCGAGCGCCACGTACAAGTTGAGGTCGGCCTTGCGGTCCTCGAGCACGGCCGCGATCTCCGCGGCCGATCGGCCGGCGGCGGCCAGCTCGCTCGCCATCTGGGCGAGCAGCCCCTCCCCCATCGACGCCGAGCCCGAGTCGATCACGTGGATCTCACGCCCCGCCAGCGCGTCGCGGGCGATCGTCGACGACTTCATCGTCCCCGAGAGGGTCCCCGCCACGTTCACGCAGACGATCGCGTCGGCGCCTTCGGAGAAGAGCCGCTCGAAGATCGTCTGGAACTCACCGGCGCTCGCGGCGGCCGTCTTGGGGAACGGCGCGTCGGGCGCGGTGACGCGTCGCCAGAACTCCTCGGTCGTCAAGTCGACACCGGCCTTGAACCGAGCCTCTCCGAAGCTGACCTCGAGCGGGACGACCGTGATCCCGCCCGCGGCTGCCGCGGCCGGCGTCAGGTCGGAGGCGGAGTCGGTGACGATCGCGACGCGGCTCATGTGAGTGACCTCCTGGGGGTGAGGCGACACGCTGGCGTCCGCTGTTGGCCGGGGATGATAGCGGCCGTCACGGGCGCGCGACAGCCGGTGGTGTCCGTAGCATCAGCCGGCCGTCGAGGCGGCCGACACCTCCCCGCCGCCGGGCACCTCCTCGAGGAGCGGCTCGAGCCGGTGCTCGACGGCGCGCAGGCGCGACAGCGGCGCGAGGGCGATCGCGAGCAGGATGAGTGTCGCGACGAGGATGCCGTCGATCCCCCGGATCTCGGCGGCGACTCCGCCCAGCAGGCTGCCCACGATCTGGCCGAGCGCGAGGAAGACGCTGTACAGGCCCATGATCGCCCCCCGATCGGCGGGATGGGCCTCGGATGTGTCCGCCAGCAGGCCAAGGGCCGCCGGCGTCGCCCCGGCCAGCACGAACAGGCCCCCCAGGACGACGGCCAGGGGCGGCAGGCGGAAGAGATCGGGCCAGCCGTCGCTGTGGTTGAGCAGCAGCGCGGCGCCGACGATCGCGGCTCCGCCGCACACCCCATAGAAGATGATCGTCGTTCGCCGGATCCGCTTGAATCGGTCGCCCCAGAACGCGAGGCCGATGAAGAACAGGACGAGCCCGATGCCGAGGCCGACGCTGATCTGGTTCGGCTCGAACCGGCCCATGAGGAGCTGGTCGACGAAGCGCGGATCGGTCGGCCGCTTGACCATGTTGAAGATCGACTGGGTCGTCCACAGCCCGATCGCGGCGTTGAGCGCGATCCAGGTCGGCGCGAGCACGAGCACACTGGAGTCGCGAAGCAGAGCCGGATAGGCCCGCCAACCGGTCACCCGCGTTGGCGGGGCCGTTCGCCCCGAGCCCGGGGCGTGGCGCGCCACGACCTCGTTGGCCGGATCCACCCCGAACCGGTAGATGCAGAACGACAGGACGTAGATGAGCCCATTGAGCAGGAACGCGTCGCGCCCCAGGCCACCCCAGTCCCCGATGCCCTTGTAGAGCGGCGCCGCGGCGACGAGGCCGACGCCGAGCCCGGCGAGGGTCGCGCCTTCGAACCGAGCCGCGGCGCGACCCCGGAGCAGCTCGTCGCCGGCGGTCACGGCCGCGATGAAGCCGAGGATCGAGGGCACGCTCGCGGCGGTCGAGGCACCTTCCAGGATGCGGGTGCCACCGAGGAGCAGGAGGTCGGTCGTGGCCCACGTGAGGACGACCGCGACACCGCCGAACAGCGGCCCGAGCTGCATGATCCGGTGATGCCCGAGCCGGTCGGACAGCAGTCCGAAGGGCGTCGACAGGAGGAGCTCGGTGCCGTAGAACGCCACCGTGAGGAAGCTGAACGTGAGGGCATGCACTTCCTGGCCGCCGTGCTCGGGCAGGCGGGCGAGGTAGTAGCTCAGGAGGCCGCCGGTCAGTCCCGTGCTGAACCGAAGCGTGAACGTGCCGAGGAGGACGAGGCCGAGAGAACGTTGCATGGGCGCCGCTAAGGGTAGCGTCCGGGACGGGGCCGGACGGCTCGCGCGACGAGCCGCGCACCGGAGGTGGGCGGGCTAGACTCGACCGATGGAGCAGGCCTCGAGCCTCGATCGTCCCCTCGTCCCGGCCCCGCTCGTACGCGGTCGGCACGGCGCCGTCGTCGCCCCCCATCATCTGGCCACGGCGGCCGGCCTCGGCGTGCTGCGGGCGGGCGGCTCGGCGGTCGATGCGGCCATCGCCACGAACGCCGCGCTGGCGGTCGTCATGCCCAACGGCTGCGGGATCGGCGGCGACGCGTTCTGGCTCATCTGGGATGCGGCCCAGGGGAAGCAGACGGCGCTCAACGGCTCAGGGCGCGCCCCGGCGGCGGTCGACGCGGACGCCTGGCGAGCGGCCGGACTGTCGACCGTGCCGCTCATCGGGCCACGGTCCATCACGACGCCGGGTGCCGTCCGCTCGTGGGGCGCGGCGCACCTCCGCCATGGCCGGCTCTCGCGGGACCTGCTCCTGGCGCCGGCCATCGAGCTCGCGGCCGGCGGGTTCCCGGCGTGGGACGGCTACATCTCGGCTGTCGAAGTGAGCGCCGCCCGCTACGCCACGTCGGACGACCTCCCCGACCGGGGAGCGGGCTGGGCCTCCGTCCATCGGCCGAACGGCCGGTCGTGGCGCCCGGGTGAGGTCGTCCGCCTGCCGGCGCTGGCCCGGTCCCTCGAACGGCTCGCCACCGCCGGGTTCGACGACCTGTACGAGGGCGAGCTCGCCGACCGCCAGGCCGCGGGCCTCGCGGCGGCCGGCTCGCCGATCACGCGCGACGACCTGCGGGCCCAGGGCGCCACCTGGGAGGAGCCGATCGGGCTCGACTATCGGGGCGTCCGGGCCACGAGCCACCCGCCCAACAGCTCGGGCGTCATCGCGCTCGAGATCCTGGGCCTGCTCGGCCGGTTCGAGCCGCCGCCCTCGAGCGCCTTCGGCCCGGCCGGTGTCGCCGATCCGCGCTGGATCCACCTCGGCCTCGAGGCGTCGAAGCTGGCGATGGCCGACCGCGACGCGCTCCTGGCCGACCCGACCCATTCGGACGACCCGACCGGCTGGCTGCTCTCCGACGAGAACCTCGCGGCGCTGGCGGCCTGCATCGACGAGCGGCAGGCGGCACCGGCCCCGGCGGCCCTTGTCCCGCGGGGCGGCGGCACGATCTACCTCGCCGTCGTGGATGGCGAGGGCAACGCGGTGAGCCTGATCCAGTCGAACTACATGGGCTTCGGGTCCGGCGTCCTCGACCCCGAGACGGGGATCCACTACCACGACCGCGGATCCTTCTTCACGCTCCGCGACGGGCATGCCAACGAGCTCGCGCCGGGCAAGCGCCCGCTCCACACGCTCCTGCCGGGGATGCTGTTCCGCGAAGGCCGGCCCTGGGTCGTGGCGGGCTCGATGGGTGGCGACGCCCAGCCGCAGATCCATGCCCAGGTCGTGTCCGCCCTGGTCGATGGCGGGGTGGACCTGCCGACCGCGGTCGGCGCCCCACGCTGGTTCGTCGAGCCCGAGGAGCACTTCGCCGCCCCGATCGAGGTCCGCCTCGAACCGCGCTTCCGGGCGGGGATGGCCGACGCCCTGCGCGCGCTCGGGCACCCGGTCACCGAGGTCGAGCCGTTCGACGGCCTGCTCGGCCACTGTCACGCGATCGAGCTCATCGCCGGTGGCCCGGCCATGCCCGACGGGTCGGTCGCCGCCGCGACGGATCCCCGGAGCGCCGGCCTGCCCGCCGCCTGGTGACCGGTCCGGCCGAGACGCCGTCGCCGACGTCGGGTGGGGGCTGGGACCGCCGCTATACTCCGTCGGCCGGAGGCGGCCCGCTCACCGCGCCACCCTCGACCGACCCGCGACCCAGGAGGAGCCCATGACCTCGAACGTCGGACAGAACTACCCGTACTCGAGTGAGACGGACGGCGATCGCGTGCACACGCTCAGCCGCCTGATCGCCGACCGGGACGGGCTGTCCGCGACCCTCGAGGCCGAGACGACCCCGCTCGACGCCAACGAGCGCTGGTGGGTCTGGAAGTGCCCGACGAAGGGCTGCCCGGGCCTGCTCCACGCGGCCGGGTACGCGCACGACAAGCACGCGTTGTTCGTCGTGTGCGACGGCACCTGCGGCAAGACCTTCCTGCGCTGAGGCGCGCCGCGTCCCGACGCGGCATCGACAGCCGCTCATGACCGCTTCAGCCGTCCCGACGCTCCGCGAGGCGCGCCGTCGACTCGCGGTCGACATGCTCGGCATCATCGTGTCGGCGACGGCCTTCGGGTTCGTCTTCGGCCTCAGCGCCGCCCAGAGCGGCCACTACTCGCTCATCGAGGCGATCGCGATGAGCACGCTCCTGTTCGCCGGGGCCGCCCAGTTCGCCGGCGTGAGTCTCGTGGCGTCGGGCACGCCGTGGCCCGCGATCGTGCTCCTGACCGGCCTGCTGAACATCCGCCACCTGCTCTATGCCGCGGCCCTCGCGCCATGGTTCCAGGGGGTGCCCCGGGTCCAGCGGGCGGTCGCGGCTCACCTCCTCACGGACGAAGCGTTCGCCCTCTCGCTCGCCCACTTCCGACGGCTCGGCCGGGTCGATCTCGGCGGGTACTGGCTGGCCGCCATCGGTTCGACGTTCATCCCGTGGAACCTCGCGACGATCGCCGGGTTCCTCGGCGGCCAGCTCATCGATTCGCCGGAGAAGTACGGCATCGACGTGGTGTTCCCGGCCGCGATGGCGGGCCTGGCCGTCGGCCTCGTGACCGGTCGACGCGAGATCGTCGCCGTGGGAGCGGGCGTCGCGATCAGCCTCATCGTCGCGCTCGCGTGGGACCCGCGGGTCGCGGTGGTGGTCGGCGGCCTGCTCGGGCCGCTGGCCGGCCTCGCCCTGCCGGGCGCCCGGGACCACGTCCCGGAACCCCACCTGATCCCCGCGAACTCGGTGCCGCTCGGGCCATCCACCGCGCTCGCCGAGGTCACCGAAGAAGAGCTCGTCGATGGTCCGCGGCCGGGCGATGCCCTCGTCCCACCGCCCGTGCCGTTCGGCGATCTGACCGGCGTCTCCAGGACGGATGAGGACGGGCCGACCCCGTGAGCGTCGAGCTGGTCGGGCTGGCCCTGCTCA
>DASVIK010000004.1:0-2008 GCA_036382135.1 Candidatus Limnocylindrales bacterium
CCACCGGCGTCCCGTGGCCGCGGTCCTCCTGCCGGGCTCGATCCTTCTCGCCAACGTCGTCCTGACCATCCGCGACCAGTACCCGCTCCTGGTGGTCTTCTCGCTCGCCGGGCTCCTCTTCCTCGTGCGATTCCACGTCGCGGACGAGCAGCGCGCCTGGATGCGACATCGGATCGGCGATGTGGGCGACGCGGTCGGGCTCTCGCTCCGGGCGGGCCTCACGTTCGTCGGCCTCGCGGTGGTCGGGGCGCTCCTGCTGACGCAATCCGCCTCGTCGGCGCCGCTCGCGAACGCCTGGCCGGGGCTCAACCAGAAGTTCACGGAGCTCGCCCAGCAGTTCGTCAGGTATTTCCCGGCCGGCGGGCCCGGGACGCGGATCACGGGGACGCAGTTCGGGGACTCCGCGACGGTGACCGGCGTATGGGTGACTGATGCAACGCCGATCTTCACGATCCAGACCCCGGCCGGCAGCCCCCGGACGAAATGGCGGGCGGTTGCCTACGATCGGCTCATCGGGAACACGTGGAGCTGGAGCCAGACCGCGGAGACGAGCATCGGGGCGACGAGCCCCCTGCTGGCTGGCACCAGCGACGCGCCGCTCGACACCGTCGCCTACCTGACGGCCGACTACCAGGTCAGCGGCCTCGCGGCGGGGAGCATCGTGGTGTCGCCGGGACTCCCGAAGCTGCTCGACCAGACGGCACGCGTGACGCTCGCCCAGGGCGGCGGCGTCAGCGCGTTCGGTCGAATCCTGCCCACGGGGAGCGGCGGCTACCGGCTCCAGGCACTCCTCCCTGACCTGACGACCCCGACCAACCCGAAGGCGCTGACGGCGAACCGTCTCCGGGCGGCGGGGACCGCCTATCCGGCCGACCTGCTTGCCACCTACACGTCGATCGAACCGGGGACGGTCGGGCCGGAGACGCGCGCCCTCCTCGCCACGATCCTCGGCGCTTCCAAGCCGACGTCTGCGTACGACACGGCGCGGGAGATCGAGTCGTACCTGCGCGACTCGCGCAACTTCACCTACAACACGAACGTGTCCGACGTCGACTGCGGCGGCCGCGGCGTCGTCGATTGCTTCGTGTACTCGCGGAAGGGCTTCTGCGAGTACTACGCCTCGACGATGGTGATGATGCTCCGCGTCGAAGGGATCCCCGCCCGGTACGTGATGGGGTACCTGCCCGGGGATCGCGATGCGAGCGGTCGCGAGACGATCCTCCGCAGCGGGTCGCACGCCTGGGTGGAGGCCTGGTTCCCCGGCGCCGGCTGGATCGACTTCGACCCGACCGGCGGCGGCGTGGGCCAGCCGCTCGTGCTGGCGCCCGGACCCGCTGTCCCGACGGCCTCGCCGTCCGCCAGCGCCGGGGCGAGCGGGAACCCGGGCGCGAGCCATCGGGCCGGCGTCGATGAGCCGGCCGGGCCGGCGGGGGGCGGCTCGGGGAGCGGCTTCCGCACACCGGGCATCGGCCCGGCCATCGTGGTCGTGCTGCCTGTCTCGGTCGCGCTGATCGGGTTCGGGTTCGTCTTCTTCCGGCGTCGTCTCCGCCGGCCCGCCGAGCCCGCTGCCGTCTACCGCACGGTGGCCGGGCTGGCCGGTCGGCTGGGCTACCCTCGCCGTCCGACCCAAACGGTCTATGAGTACCTGGGGTCGCTCTCCGACGTCGTGCCCGCGGTCCGACCGGACCTCCAGCTCGTCGCGCGCTCGACGGTGGAGGCAACCTATGGGCGACGACGGTTCGGCGTCGAGCGACTCTCCGCGCTGGGCGACGCGCAGCGGCGGCTCCGGATCGCGCTCCTCCGTCTTGCGTTCGTGCGCCGGCGGGGCCGCCGGCGCTGAGAACGGCGGCGCCGAGGTGCCGTGCCGAAACTAGAGGGCGCCGCTTCGTGAACGTGCGGCGGCCTCGTCCTCTGCGCGCCGCTCCGCGTCGCCAGCTTCGATCTCGAGCGGCGCGAGATGCTCGGTCCGGTTCCAGGCCCGCAGGATCGTCCGCCCGTTCCGGATGTC
>DASVIK010000005.1:0-7265 GCA_036382135.1 Candidatus Limnocylindrales bacterium
CGGGTCTCGCGCAGGGCACCCGTGAAGGCGGTGCGCACCGCCTCCTCGGAACCCAGGTCCAGGTAGACGCCCCGGCCGTGGTTCCCGTCGAGTGGCTTGACCACGCACGGGTAGCCGAGCTTGCGGGCCGCCGCCACCGCACCGTCCTCCGTGTCCACCACCTCGGACCGAGGGACGGGCAGGCCCGCCGAATCGAGGAGCCGGTTCGTGAGGCTCTTGTCGGACGCGATGTCGACGGCGATCCCGGAGGTGCGCGAGGTCATCGTCGCCCGGATCCGCTGCTGGTGGACACCCTGGCCGAGCTGCACGAGGGAGTGCCGGTCGAGCCGGATGTACGGGATGTCCCGGCTCACGGCCTCGTCGATGAGCGCCTGGGTGGACGGCCCGAACGCGCTCCGCTCCGCGAGTCGGATGAGCCGCTCGAGCTCCGCCAGCAGGTCGAAGTCGGGGGTGACCGTCGGGTCGACGAGGTGGTTGATGAGGTCGACCGCGATCTTGCCGGCCTCGATGCCGACGCTTTCCTCGCGATACTCGTAGATGACGTTGTACTGGCCGACCGGACCGGCGCCCCGGGTCTTGCCGTGGCGGACGTCCGTGCCGGCGAGGTTCTGAAGCTCGAGCGCCACGTGTTCCGAGATGTGGCCGACCCACGTCCCGTCCCGGAGCCGGCTGATGAAGCCACCGCGCCGACCGAGCGAGCAGGCGTGATCCTCGAGGCTCGGCAGTAGCCCGACGAGGGCGTCCGTGAAGCCCGGCAGCAGGTTCGACGGGAATCGCTCGAGGACGCCGAGGTCGACGAGCATCCGCACGACCGGCTCGCGCGCCCAGTAGTTGGGGCCGCGCAGGACCCGCGACTCGACGATCCGCAGGCTCGCGACCGGGCGATCGGTGGCCGCGACGTCGGTCGGTCCGCCCGCGGCGCCACTCGCGGCTCGCCCGCCGGTCTTCCGGCGTTGGCGCGAGGCGGGTTCGGTCGATGCCACGGTCGGTCCTCCGTGGGCTTCCCGGTCGTGGCCGGGCCGCCCGTATCAGGTCAGCTCGAGGCTGCCTCGCCGCTCGCGATGGCCCGCAGGGGGTGACCGGCGACGCGCTGGCGCTTCCGTAGGTCGAACCGGTAGCCGGCCGGCAGCGAGTGGAGCACGACGTTGCTGATCATGATCGGGCGGTGCCCGCCGACCTCCCAGGCATCGGTCTCGGAACCGGCCCCATCGACGACGGTGATGCTGCCGCGCCCGATGACTTCCATGACGTGGTCGGGCCCGACGACGCCCGCGGTGTCCTCGTCCACCCCGAGGCCGAGGAGGCTGGGGTTCTGGGCGATGAGGCTGAGCAGGCGGCCGAGCCGGTTCCGCTGCTGGAAATGCTGGTCGATGATGACGCCCGGCAGCACGCCCAACCCGGCCGCGATCTGGGCCATCCGCTGCTTGGGGGTCGCGCCGGACGCGCCGAAGGCGATCATGTGGCTGCTCATCGCCGACGCCCCGGCCGATGTCCCGGCGACCGCCGCCCCGGCCTTGAACCGATCGTGGATCGCGTCGGCCAGGCGGGTCCCGCCGATCGTCGACGACAGGCGCAGCTGGTTGCCGCCGGTGAGGAAGATGCCCGTCGCGTCGGCCACGGCGCGCGCACCGGCCTCGTCGTTCGCCTGCTCGCGGGTGACGGTGTGGAGCGGTCGCACCGCGTGCGCACCAAGCTCGCTGAACACGCGGCGGTAGCGGTCGCCGGCCTCTGCGCCGAGTGAGCTCGCCGTGCTCAGGACGACGATCGTCGCCTTGTCGCCGCCGGCGAGCGCGACGAATCGGCTGAGGATGACGCGGTCGCGGACCTTGTCCTCCGCGCCGCCGATGACGATGACGGTTCCTTCGGCCACAGCCTCAGCCTGCCTCCTCAGCTTGGGGGCGAGGATACAGGAACGTCGCGTGGCCACGACGCCTGGGCGGTCGGCGGGGGTCTTCGAACGGCGATCGTGCCGGTGGGTGGGCCGACGGAGACGTCATCCCGGCGCTGGATGGTCGGCAGTCGGCGCCTCGTCGTAGCCCGCACCGTCCTCGGCGGTGGCCGGGCCACGCAACACGCGTCCGAGCGCGAACCCGGCGGCGGCGCCGGTCGTGTTCGTGACGACATCCGTCACGCTGGCGAATCTGCCCGCCGCTTCGAGCGCCTGGCTCACCTCGATGGCCAGCGACAGGCACAGCGCTCCAGCGACGGTGAGCGCCATCCGGCGACGACCGAAGCGGAGAGCGGCGCCGAGGCCAAGCGGCACGAACACGACCGCGTTGAGGAAGATATCGGTAAGCTCCGATGACGGCCAGGTCTCGCCGTTGACGACGCGCTGGATCGCGTCGAGGAACGGGATGAAGCCGATCGGCGGCCGATACCCGTAGGGCTCGAACGGCACGACCGTGATGAGGAGGATGAGCCCGAACCACAGGGCAAGGCCGAGGTCGAGCGCGGTCGTCCAGGCGGCCCGTGATCGTGTCGCCCGGCGGGACCGGATGACGTAGAGCACCCCGCCGACGAGGACGACGATGACAAGCACGATCGGGAGCAGCCGCGCGACGCTGGCGAACGGCACGAGGAAGGATGGCATCGTCGGCCACTCTACGGGAACCGCCGCGAACGCACGGGCGACGGGTCCGGGCGCCTCTTCGGGCCGCCACTGCCGAGGTCGCCCTCGCTGCCGGGTGCCCCGCGCTGCCCCCGGTGCGAGAATGGCGCGGCGATGACCGTCCTCGCCGACTCGCCCACGCGACATCGAGCCGGTGTCTTCCGGCGTGCGCTCCGACGCGAGGCCGGGCGGCTCCGGGACCGCCGGCGACTGCTCGCGATGGCGATCCTCATCGTCGTCGGCGGCCTCCTGGCCGCCGCCATCGTGGCGCGCGGCGATCCGGCCGGCGCCGACGCGCGCGCCTACTGGGCGGCGGTCCGCATCTGGCTCAACGGCGGCGATCCGTACCACCCGGCGGGCCCGTTCCTGCCCTACGTCTATGCGCCCTGGATGCTGCCGCTGTTCGCGCCCTGGGCGCTCTTGCCCTGGGACGTGGCCTGGGTCGTGTGGCGCGGCAGCTCGATCATCCTGCTCCTCTGGACGATCGACTGGGCCTACCGGCGCCGGCCCCTCGCGACGGCGGTGGCGTTCCTGCTGCTCTTCTTCCCCATCGGCGCCAACCTGGACACCGGCAACATCGACCTGTTCCTCGTCTTCATGCTCTGGGGCGCGCAGTCGGCCGGCCCGCGGCTGGCCGGCCTGCTCTGGGCCATCGCGACGTGGATGAAGTGGGTCCCCGGCCTCTTCCTGCTGATCCTCATGCCCCGGTCGCGGCTGTGGGGCCTCATCTGGCTGGCGGTCGCCGGACTCCTGAGTCTCGCGACCCTCCCCCTGACGCTCGTCCAGCTCCAGGCGCTCATCGGATTCGGCGCGCGCCCGATCCGGCTCGACTACCTCGTCCTGCTCTGGGCGCTCGTGCCGTGGTGGTGGGGCAACCCGGACCGGTTGTGGTTCCTCCGCCCGTCGCGCTGGGCCGGCATCGCGGCGTCGTTCCGGGCGCTCGTTCGCCGGCTTCGCGACGCCTGGCGCTCGGACCCCGCCGTGGCCTGGTCGCGGGTCCAGCGCGGGACGCGCCTTCGGGTCCGGGCCTACCTCGGGCTCGAGGGTCGGTGACCGGGAGCGGGCCGGCCGGCCGATAGGCGACCGATCGAGGCTTACTCGCCGGCCGCGAGCCGCTCGTCGCGCTGCCGCGGATCGACCGGGCGCAGGAGAACCGCGGCCACGGCGAAGAACGCCGCACCGATGAGGAAGGCGACCCGTGGTCCCGTCCCGAAGCCGGCGGACTTGTTCACCGCGTCGAGCACGAGACCGCCGATGGCCACCCCGATCGGCGACGACGCACCCGTCGCGACATTGCTCAGGCCCATGTACCGGCCGGCGGCGGCCATCGGGATGATGTCGGTCATGAGCGCCCAGTCGACCGCCAGGAACATCCCCGCGGACAGCCCGAAGAGCGCGACGCCGATGATCGCGACGAGGGTGCTCGGTGCGATCGCCGTGATCGCCACGCCCAGCCCACCGACAAGACACGCGAAGTAGATGATCGGTTTCCGCCCGACCCGGTCCGACAGTCGCGAGGCCGGGATCGCGGCCACGAGGTTCCCGACGGCGATCACGATCAGGAAGACGAGGATCATGCCCGCCGTCGCCTTCTCGTCGAGGCCGTGGACCTGGTTCAGGTACGTCTGGGCCAGGTTCACGAGGATCGCTCCGCCCATGAGGAAGAACAGGCGCGACGCGAGGAGCCAGATGTACGAGCGTTCGCGCAGGATGTCGGTCCCCCAGGCCTCACCCGCGATCGACAGCCACGAGCGACCGCTCCTCGACAACGGCTGGGGGCCCGGCGCTACCCGGTAGACCACGCTGATCATCGTCACGAGCTCCACGATCGCGACCGCCATGAGCGCCAGCGGGGCGATGCCGAAGGTGACCCCGAGCGTGATGAGCAGGAATCCCGTGACGTTCCCCAGGATCTGCATGAGCCCGACGAGCGCACTGGCCATGCCGACTTGCGGCGCGGCGATGAGATCCGGCACGTACCCCTGGAATGGGCCGCGAGCGATGTTCGTGCTGAAGGACAGCAGGGCGATGAACGTGGCCAGCAGGAGCAGGCTGTTGGAGGTCGCGATACCGAACAGGAACACGACGTCGAG
The DNA here is from genome assembly GCA_036382135.1 of Candidatus Limnocylindrales bacterium. Taxonomy (GTDB): domain Bacteria; phylum Chloroflexota; class Limnocylindria; order Limnocylindrales; family CSP1-4; genus C-114. The sequence goes on from DASVIK010000005.1 coordinate 4,702, forward strand.
CAGCGAGCCGAAGACGATGAACGGCTTCCGACGGCCCCAGCGCGTGACGGCGTAGTCGCTCAACGTGCCGATCGTGGGCTGGATGACGATGCCGATGATCGCGCCGGCCAACCCGACGACCGCGAGCGCCTTGCCGACATCGTCCTTCGAGACGAGGTCGTGGAAGTTCAGGCGATTGGCGGTGAACTGGCCGACCGCGGCATCGATGGCCGTCAGGCCGAGCCAGTAGGCAGAAAGTCGGGCGAGCTGCCCGAGTGGCAGGAGCGCGGTGGGGCGCCCGGCCTGGGCTGCCGGCGCCATCGCGAGGTCGGTCATCAGCTCCCTCCGTTTGCGCATCCTACGCGCATCGATGTCTCAGAAACACGGGTGGGACGGCCGGGCCGAACGAATGTCACGGCTGTGCGCGGCGCCTGTGCTGCGCGGCGGGCGGCGCCTGTGCTGCCCGGCGGAATGCGCGGCTTCGCGCGTGGAGTCGGCCGCCGGGCGCGCCGGCCTCGAGTTGACTAGTCGAGGCCGACGGTCGTGCGCAGCGGGACGAGCCGCCGATCGGTCGCGCCGGGGGCGACGAACCGGAAGAGCGAGCGATCGAGCGAGTAGATCCCCGTCGAAGCGAGCCGGAGCGCTCCGAGCCGGAAGGTGAAGACGGGATTCTCCGGGTTGCCCGCGTAGTGGTGGACGGACCCGTCGGCCGCGAGGAGGGCGAAGTTGGCCTCGCCACCGAAGGCGTCATGGAGGGCACCGAGCAGGTGGCTCGGGGGCTCGTTCGTCGACCAGGCGTCCTCCAGCCAGCGCTGGCCCACCTCCGAGTCCGCCTTGCCGTGGATCCGTCCCTCGGCCCGGAACCGTGCACGCCACGGCCGGTGGGCGGCGAGATCGCCGTTGTGGCTGAAGACGAACCGGCCGGCCGGGTCCGGGAAGGGTTGCGTGTCCGCCTCGCCGAGGGTCGAGAGGCGCGACGGCCGGCGCAGGTGGACGAGCAGGCTCTGCGTCTGCGCCGCACCGACCCGCTCCCGGGCGGGGTCGTCCCGGAAGGCGCGGACGTCGCGGTAGGTCTCGAGCCGGCCGTTGGCCGTCCGCCAGGCCGCTCCCCAGCCGAACCCGGCGATGCCGAACCGCTCGAGCTTCTCGGTGAAGCTCCAGAGCTCGTCGATCCGGAACGGCGTCTCGGAACGGGCGACGAAGTGCTCGCACATGAGTGCCGATGATACGGCGCTGGCGCGTCCACCACGGCGCTTCGCCCGGGAGCCTCGCGTCGGCCATCATCCGCGTGAACGTTCCGGGGCCTCCCGGCGTCAGGTCCGGTCGGAGGGGTATGCACCGAGGACGGGGGCTCCGACCTGGCGATGGCGACGGTCCCGACGACATCGAGCCGACGATGGACGCTCTGCTGAGCGCCCCGGCGATCGGGCGCGTTCCGGCCGACCGGGCCGCGACGTTCACGGCGCTCATCGACCGCCAGCTCGACGGGGCCTACCGGCTTGCCGCGGTCATCCTCGGCGATGCGCTGGAGGCGGAAGACGCGGTCCACGATGCCGCCGTCTCGGCCTGGGCCGGGTACCCCTCGTTGCGCGACCCGGACCGCTTCGACGCCTGGTTCGGGCGGATCCTCGTGAACGGTTGCCGGGACCGGCTGCGTCGCCGGAAGCGGGTCGCGATCATCGACCTGGGCGCGCTCGTCCAGCTCGGCGTCGAGCGTGGCCGGGCGGCCGACCCCGCCACCGGCAGCGCCGAGCGTGACGAGGTTGGCCGGGCGCTCGCCCGGCTCGAGCCGGAACACCAGGTCGTCCTCGTCCTGCGCTTCTGGCTCGACCTGCCCGTCGACGCCATCGCCCAGCGCCTCGGCATCCCGGCCGGGACGGTGAAGTCCCGCCTCCACAATGCCGGCCGGAGACTGCGCCAGGCCCTCGCCGACGAGGCTCGACGATGACCGACGACGAGCGGATCGAGCACGACCTCCAGGAGGTCCTCTCCCGCCGCGATCCGGGCCCGGCCCCCGAACGCCTGCGCGCGCGGGTCGCCGACGTCTCCCTGGTGCCGCGGCCCGGACGACCGTGGTTCCTGCGGCTCGTCGGCGTCGCGCGGCCGCTCGCGGCAACCGTCGTGACGGCGGCGGCGATCGTCGTGGGCATCCTCATCGTCTCGGTCGTGCGCCCCGGCCCGGGCCCGTCGGCCGGACGGTCCCTGGGTCCGGGCTCGATCGGCGCCGGCTCCGGCCCGGATCTCGGTACGGTGGGAGCACCGCCGGCGATCCCGGTCGTTGTCGCCACCGTGGGCCTGCTCGTCGTGCTGCTGATCGTGTTCTGGAACGTCGAGTCGACGCTCGTATCGAGGGCGAGGGATCCGCGCCGGAGAGCCACGTCCACGGGCCGGCGGCGGATGTCGGACCGGATCCCGAGGCGTTGGTGGTACGTCGGAATCACGCTGGCGCTGTTGATGGGAGGTTCCGCGATCGTCAGCGATGCGAAGCTCGGGCTGGGCGGCATGTTCCAGGCGTCGGTCGTGCATCTCGAGGGCCTGGGCCAGGTCGCGACCTCGCTCGGCACCGGCAGCGGTGAGGCGGCCTT
>DASVIK010000006.1:0-5652 GCA_036382135.1 Candidatus Limnocylindrales bacterium
GAAGTCGTGTCGGCCGACGAGCTCGAATCGATCCACGAGGCGTCGCTGGGCGTCCTCGAGGAGATCGGCATGGACTTCCTGGACCCGGAGGCGCGCGACGTCCTGGCGGCCGCGGGAGCGGACGTCGAGCCGGGCACGCAGCGGGTCCGGTTCGATCGGGCGATGGTCACCGAGCGCATCCGGACCGCGCCGGCCGAGTTCACCCTGCACGCGCGGAACCCGGCCCACGACCTGCGGATCGGCGGCGACTGGATGGCATTCGGGTCCGTCGCCAGCGCCCCCAACTCGTTCGACTTGGACGGGGGCCGGCGGGTCGGCAATCACGCCGACTACCAGAACTTCGTCCGCCTCGGCCACATGCTCAATTCGGTCCACTTCTTCTCCGGGTACCCGGTCGAACCGATCGACCTGCACCCGTCGGTCCGCCACCTGGACGCCATCTACGACCTGCTCACCCTCGCCGACAAGCCGCTCCACGCGTACAGCCTCGGCCGCCAGCGCAACCTGGACGCGCTCGAGATGGTCCGCATCGCGCGGGGCGTGGACGAGGCGACGCTCGACCGGGAGCCGTCGATCTTCACGGTCATCAACTCGAGCTCGCCGCTCCGGCTCGACGCGCCGATGCTCCAGGGGATCCTCGCCTATTCGGCGCGCAACCAGGTCATCGTCATGACCCCGTTCACGCTGGCCGGCGCGATGGCCCCGGTCACGCTCGCCGGTGCCCTCGTGGAGCAGAACGCCGAGGCCCTGGCCGGGGTCACGCTCACCCAGGTGGTCCGGCCGGGCGCGCCGGTCGTCTACGGCGGCTTCACCTCGAACGTCGACATGCAGTCGGGCGCGCCGGCCTTCGGCACCCCGGAATACATGCGCACCGCGATGGTCGGCGGACAGCTCGCCCGGCGCTACAACCTGCCGTATCGCTCTTCCAACGTCTGCGCCTCGAATGCCCTCGACATGCAGGCGGCGTACGAATCGGTGTTCTCGCTATGGGGCGCGGTCATGGGCGGGGTGAACCTGATGATGCACGGCGCCGGCTGGATGGAGGGCGGCCTGCACGCAGGGTTCGAGAAGATGATCGTCGACGCCGAGCTGCTCCAGATGGTCGCGGCGTTCCTCGACCCGATCGTCGTGGACGACGAGACGATGGCCATCGACGCGATGCGCGAGGTCGGCCCGGGCGGCCACTTCTTCGGCGCGGCCCACACCCAGTCGCGTTTCCGGACCGCCTTCCACAAGCCGATGATCTCGGACTGGCGGAACTACGAGTCGTGGCAGGAGGCCGGCAGCCCGGAAGCGGCCGGCAAGGCGAACCGCATCTACAAGGAGCTGCTGGCGGCCTACGAACCGCCGCCGATCGATCCGGCCATCGGCGAGGAGCTCGCCGCGTTCGTCGCCCGCCGCAAGGCCGAGGGCGGCGTCCCCACCGACTATTGAGCCGCGCTCCGGTGGCGCCGGCGGCGCGGCGCGGTCGATCGGCCGGCCGGGCCGACCTGGCCGACCTGGCCAGATTCTCGCCACGACACCTCGGGGCCACGTCCGGATGGTGGAACGTGACCGATCGAGCCGATCCGGAGGCCACCTCGAGGTCGCGTCGAGCGTGGACGGCCGCCCGAACGGTGCGTTCGAGTCCTCCGACCTGGCCCGGCGGTGGCGAGGCGTGCATCTGGCCGGATCGACGGCGCGAGATGGCCATCGGCACCGGAGCGCGGGCATATGGCCGGAACCGCGCGGTTCAGGGCGACGACCATAGACTGGCGACCGAGAAGGATCACCCGTGACGATGCGAGAGGGAGCCCAGTGAAGTCGTCCGCCCAGGTCGTCGTCATCGGCGGCGGTGTGGTCGGGGCCAGCGTGCTCTACCACCTCACGAAGGCCGGCTGGACCGACGTCATGCTCCTCGAGCGCCGCGAGCTGAGCTCCGGTTCGACGTGGCATGCGGCCGGCGGGATGCACACGCTCAACGGCGACCCCAACGTCTCGAAGCTCCAGCAGTACACGATCCAGCTGTACGAGGAGATCGAGCGGGTCTCCGGCCAGGACTGCAGCATCCACCTGCCCGGCGGCCTGATGCTGGCCGACACGGAGGTGCGCATGGACTTCCTGCGCATGGCCCAGGCGCGCGGCCGGTACCTGGGCATGGACCTCGAGCTCATCAGCCCCCGGGAAGCCCAGGACCTGTTCCCGCTGCTCGATCCGCAGTATTTCGTCGGGGCGCTGTACGACCCGGTCGAGGGTCACGTGGACCCGTCCGGCGTCACGCAGGCCTACGTCATCTGTGCCCGCAAGGCCGGCGCGGAGGTCCACCGCAATACCTGGGTGACCGGGCTGACCCAGCGCGCCGACGGGACGTGGGACGTGCTCATCGACGGCGGGGCAGCCGTCCACGCCGAGCATGTCGTCAATGCCGGCGGCCTCTGGGCGCGCGAGGTCGGCCGGATGGTCGGCATCGAGCTGCCGGTCCTCGCGATGGAACACCACTACCTCGTGACCGAGGACATGCCCGAGGTCGCCGCGAACCGCGCCCGGAGCGGCAGGGAGATGCCGATGGCGCTCGACTTCGGCGGCGAGATCTACATCCGCCAGGAGGGCGGCGGGATGCTCCTGGGCACGTACGAGCAGCGACCCGTCCCGTGGTCGCCCACCGTGACGCCCTGGGACTTCGGCGCGCAGCTCCTGAAGCCGGACGTCGAGCGGATCGCACCGGAGCTCCAGGTCGCCTACAAGCACTTCCCGGCGATGGGCGACATCGGCATCCGGCGGACCGTCAATGGCCCGTTCACGTTCTCACCGGATGGGAATCCGCTCGTTGGCCCGGTCCGCGGCATCCGGAATTACTGGGTCGCCTGCGCGGTCATGGCCGGCCTCTCGCAGGGTGGCGGGGTCGGCCTGGCCCTGGCGACCTGGATGACCCAGGGCGACCACGGCGACTCGGGCATGGATATCTGGGCGATGGATGTGGCCCGCTACGGCGACTACGCCACGCTCGCGTACACGAATGCCAAGGTGCGCGAGAACTACTCGCGCCGCTTCCGGATCGCGTTCCCGAACGAGGAGCTGCCCGCCGCCCGACCGCTCCACACGACCCCCATCTACGATCGGCTGACCGCGGCCAACGCGGTCTGGGGCGCGTCCTACGGCCTCGAGCACGCCCTGTGGTTCCAGGAGCCGGGCAAGGAGCCGACCGAAGAGGTCACGTTCCACCGCTCGAACGCGTGGGACCAGGTCGCCGCGGAGTGCCACGCCGTTCGCGAGCGGGTCGGCCTGACCGAGATCGCGAATTTCGCCAAGTACCGGGTCACCGGTCCGGGCGCCGCCGCCTGGTTGTCGAGCCTGCTCACAAACCGATTGCCGGCGCTCGGGCGGATCGTCCTGACGGCCATGCTCAACGAGGGGGGCCGGATCGTCGGCGAGTTCACGGTCGCCCGGGCCGGCGAGGAGGAGTTCTTCCTGTTCGGTTCGCAGGCGGCCGAGTCCCACCACAGCCGCTGGTTCCTGCACCACCTGCCGGCCGACGGAAGCGTGCGGTTCGAGACCCTCGGGCTGAGCCTGGTCGGCCTCTCGCTCGCCGGTCCGCGCGCCCGCGACGTGCTCCAGAAGGTGACGGCCACCGACCTTGCGAGCTCGTCATTCCGGTTCATGGACTTCCGGCAGGTCGACGTGGGGATGATCCCGGCCCGCGTCGGCCGGCTCACCTACTCCGGCGACCTGGGCTACGAGGTGTGGGTCGCGCCCGAGTACCAGCGCGCCCTGTTCGACCTGCTCATGGCCGCCGGCGCCGAGTTCGGGATCCGCCTGTTCGGCTTCCGGGCGCTGATGTCATTGCGCCTCGAGAAGAGCTTCGGCACCTGGTTCCGCGAGTACCGGCCCATCTACACGCCGCTCGAGGCGGGGATCACCCATTACATCAAGCTGGACCACGACTTCATCGGCCGGGCGGCCCATGAGGCCGAGGCGGCCACCGGGCCGGCGCGCCGGCTCGTGACCTTCGTCGTCGATCCGGACCCGGACGAGCCCGCCGACGTCATCGGCGACGAGCCGGTCTGGCACGACGGCGCGGTGGTTGGCTGGGTCACCTCCGGCGGCTACGCGCACTACAGCCAGGCGTCCCTGGCGCTGGGCTATGTCCCCACGGACCTCTCGACCCTGACCGAGCCCGGCGCGTTCGAGATCGAGGTCATCGGCCGGCGCCGGCCGGCCCGCATCCAGCGGACCGCGATCTTCGATCCCGACGGGCTCCGGATGCGCCAGTGAGCGGTGGCGAGCAGGATGATCCGCCCGTGAGCGGCGACGGGCTCAGGATGCGCCAGTGACCGAGCCAAGGCACGCATCCGCGTCGGGGGCCGAAGCGCCGCCGCCCGCCGGGGAGGCCGGCCGGGTCGTCGTCGACGGCGCTCCCCTGCCGTACATCGCGGGCGACTCGGTCGCCGTGGCGGTCCTGCGCTCGAGCGAGCATCCGGCACGCGGCGGGACGCTCTGTCTCGCCGGCGATTGTGGCAACTGCGTCGCCGAGGTCGACGGGGTCGCCTACGTCCGGACGTGCCAGACGCCGGCCGTGCCGGGACTCGTGGTCCGGAGGCACCCGGGCGTCGCGATGCCGCCGCTGCCGGTCGTGACGGCACCGGACCTGGGCGCGACCCTGGCGGGGCGCGAGATCGCGGTGCGCCGGATCGAGGTGGACCTCGCGATCGTGGGCGGCGGAACGAGCGGGCGCGAGGCGCGCATCGCAGCCGAACGCGCGGGTCGGGCCGTCCTGGCCCTGGACGCCGAGGCGGGCGACGAGGTCGTGGCCATCTACGCCGGGCAGGTCCTCATCGTCCGGACGCCGGCCGGGATGCTCCACGTCCACGCGCGGGAGATCGTCGTGGCCACCGGTGCGGCCGAGATCCACCCCGTCTGCCCCGGCAACCGGCTCACCGGGCTCTTCACCGCCCGGGCCGCGGAGCGACTCCAAGCCGCGGGCGTGGACCTCGGGACGATCGAGGCCGTCGTGGCCGTCGGCACACCGCCCACCGGAGTGCCCTGCACGCCGCTCCCCGGGCGACTCGTGCGTTTCGAGGGCGAAGGCCGCGTCCGTGCGGTCGTCACGGCGGACGCGGCCGGAACCGAGACGACGACCTCATGCGACGCGGTGATCCTCGGCCTCGGCCGCGCGCCGCGCGACCTGCTCGCGCGCATGGACCCCGGCCGATCCGCCACCGTGGTCGGCCCCGCGGCCGAGGTCGCACCACTCCCCCCACCCCCCACCGACGGCCTGGTCTGTCCGTGCTCGGGCACGACGGTCGCGGACCTCCAGGGCGTCTGGGACCGTGGGTTCAACGAACTCGAGCTCATCAAGCGGGCCAGCCTCGCCGGGGTCGGGACCTGCCAGGGCGGCGCGTGCCTGCCCCACGTGCGGTCGTGGATCGCCGTCCGGACCGGTGCCACCCCCGAGCCGTTCACGGCCCGGCCGGCGTCGCGCCAGATCACCCTCGCGGAGGCGGCCGCGGACACGTACGTCGACGCGTTCCGGCACACGCCGCTCCACGACGAGCACCTCGCGCTCGGCGCGCGGATGGACCGGTTCGGGACCTGGTGGCGGCCGTGGCACTACGGCGACCACCTCGCCGAGTACTGGGCGGTCCGCGAGGCCGTCTCGATCGGCGACGTGAGCAC
>DASVIK010000007.1:0-20137 GCA_036382135.1 Candidatus Limnocylindrales bacterium
GATCGAGTGCATCGACATGGGCGGAACGGACACGAAGGGCCGGTACCACGTCCATTGGGGCGCCGCCGAGACGTACGGCGAGCGGCGCGAGGAATCCGCGTTGCGGCGCTCGGGCCGGACCGTGCCGGACGAGGCCTACGCCCACTTCGCGCGGCCGGACGACCTGTCCGCGGTGGACGAGATCCTCGACGAGTACGACCGCGATCCCGGGAACATGCTCCGGATCCTCGAGGCGACCCAGGCCCGCTACGGTCACCTCCCGGTCGCCGCACTCAAGCGCATCTCCCACGCCACGGGCGCGTGGTACGCGATGATCTACGGGACGGCGTCCTACTACCGGCACCTGCGCTTCGAGCCGCCGACGGAGGATGCCCTCGGGGCGCCCGCGCCGGCCGCGTCGCCGGAGCCGGCCACGTCGACCCGGGCGCGCCGCGCCCCCACGAGGACATCGGCCGCAGTGTCCGCCCCGCCGGCTTCGCCTGCCCCGACCGACCCGAGGGCCCGCCGCCCGACGGAGGGCGCCTACCTGGCGGATCTCGACCGGGCGCTGGGCGGGAGCGCGCGGCGGCGATGACCGACATCCTCCCGGCGCCGCGGGGATCCCGCTGGCCGTCGATCCTGCTCGCCCGGGCGCGGGCGAAGGACCCGACCGATCTCGATGCGGCCATCGCCCATGGCGCGTTCGTCGGCCTGCGGGCGGCCGTCGCGGACTTCGGTCCGGCCGGCACGATCGCCGAGGTCGCGATGTCCGGCCTCCGCGGCCGTGGTGGTGCCGGGTTCCCGACGGCCGACAAGTGGCGGGCCGCCGCCGTCCTCGACGCGCCCCGCCGCTACGTTGTCGCCAACGGCTACGGCTCCGACCCGGCCGTGATGAGCGACCGGACCCTCATGGCTCGCGACCCGTTCTCCGTGGTCGAGGGTCTGGCCATCGCTGCCCTGGCTGTGGGGGCGAGCGAGGCGATCATCGCGGTCCGGGCCGACGCGACCGAGGCCGTCGCCGGCCTGACGGCAGCGGTCGCCGCCGCCGAGGACGCCGGCCTCATCGGTCCCGATTCGCTGGGTCCCGGCAGCGACCTCGCGATGCGGGTCGAGACCGTCCAGGGCGCCTACATGCTCGGCGAGGAGACCGTCCTCCTGAAGGCCCTGGAGGGCAAGCGCGGCCAGCCGGAGCAGCGGCCGCCGCACCCCACCGAACGCGGCCTGTTCGGCGCGCCGACCGTCGTGCAGAACGTGCAGACCCTCGCATCGGTCGCCTGGATCCTCGCCAACGGCGGTCGCAAGTACGCCGCGATCGGTCCGCTCGACAGCCCGGGGACGACCCTCGTGCATCTGCGGGGGCCGAAGCGGTCGGGCGTCGCGGAGGTCCCGCTGGGCACCCCGCTGCGTTCCATCGTGGAGCTGGGCGGCGAGCTCGCCGCGGGCCGGACCCTCAAGGGCGTGCTTGTCGGCGGTCCCTCGGGCGGGATCCTGCCGCCCGAGGTGCTCGACGTGGCGTACGGCTACTCGACGCTCCGGGAGGTCGGCGCCCATGTGGGCTCGGGCAGCGTCATCGTCATCGACGATCGGACGTGCATCGTCGACCTGGCTCGCCTCCTCACCCGGTTCTGCGCGGACGAGGCGTGCGGCAAGACGATCCCGTGTCGCATCGGGCTGCGCCGCCTCACCGAGATCGGCGACCGGGTCGCGACGGGCCGTCCGCGCCCCACCGACCTGGCGCTCATGACGGACCTCGCGCACGACATCACCGAGAGCGGCCTGTGCGACCACGAGCGTCTGGCGACGCTCCCGTACCTGAGTGGGATGCGATACTTCCGGTCGGAGCTCGACGACCACATCCTGCGCAGCTCGTGCCCGGCCGGCGTCTGTCACCCGATCGCGGTGGCGGCGGGCGCCGGGGCACACTGAGGCCTCCGGAACCGATGACCGACCTGATCGTCCGCCCCAGGGACGCCCCCGGCCAGCTCGCGGTCGTCGATACCGTGACGCCTCGCGAGGACACCCTCGCCGAACGGCTGCTCACGACCCAGTCGCCCCAGCGGCCGCAGTCGTCGCCGGTCATCCGCCTCGAGGTCGACGGGCGGCTCGTCGAGGGTCGCGAGGGCCAGACCATCCTCGAGGTCTGCCGCGACAACGGCATCGAGGTCCCGACCCTGTGCTACGAGCCCAAGCTGCCGGGCTTCGGGGCCTGCCGGATGTGCGTGGTGGAGGTCGAGGGCGAGGAGCACCCGCCGATCAGCTGCTCGCAGCGGGCCGAGGCCGGCATGGTCGTCCAGACCCAGACCGAGATGGTCCGCCAGCTCCGGGCGACGAACCTCGAGCTGATCTTCAGCGATCACAACGCCTACTGCCTGCCGCCGTGCCAGAACAAATGCCCGAGCCACATCGACATCCCGGGCTTCCTCAAGGCCAACGCCGAGGCCAACTGGACCGAGTCGACCCGCATCTTCAAGCGGACGATCCCGTTCCCATCGGTCCTCGGCCGGGTCTGCCCAGCGCCGTGCGAGGAGCACTGCCGGCGCGACGAGGTCGACGAGGCGATCGCCATCCGGGACAGCCATCGGTACGCCGGCGACCAGGTCATCAAGGCGATGCTCAACGACGGCGTCGATCCGCCGATCCCGTTCGAGCAGCAGGCGAAGTCGGGCCGGCGGGCCGCGGTCATCGGCTCCGGGCCGGCCGGCATGGCGGCCGCGTACTACCTCCTCCTGGCCGGCCACGACGTGACGGTGTTCGAGCGCGACCCGGCCCCGGGCGGGATGCTCCGCTACGGCATCCCCCAGTACCGCCTGCCGAAGGTCGAAGTCCTGGAGGCCGAGTACGAGTCGGTCACCCGGCTCGGCGGGGAGATCCGCTGCGGGCTCGGGCTCGGCCGCGACTTCAGCCTCGACGACCTCCAGAACCAGGGCTACGACGCGGTGCTCATCGCGATCGGCTGCTACGACACGAACAAGCTGGGCATCCCGGGCGAGGCCGCCGACGGCGTGTTCGACGGCCTCGAGTACCTGCGCACGGCCACGCTCGGGCTCGAGTTCCCGGGCCACGCGGGCACGAGGGTCATCGTCATCGGCGGTGGCTTCACGTCGATGGACTGCACGCGGACGTCGATCCGCCAGGGCGCGGCCGAGGTCACCCTGGTCTACCGCCGGGACATGAAGGACATGCCGGCCTCGAACGAGGTCCACGAGGCGATCGAGGAAGGCGCGACCGCCATCTTCCAGGCCGCCCCGGTCCGGGTCATCACGGACGAGAAGAACAAGGTGACCGGCGTCGAGTTCATCCGCAACAAGCTCGGCGAACCCGACGCGTCCGGCCGCCGCCGGCCGGAGCCCGCGCCCGGCACGGAGTTCACCCTGCCGGCCGACCGGGTCCTGCTGGCCATCGGCCAGGGCCCGCAGCTCGACTGGTTCGGGCCGGGCAACGACGGCGTCAGCTCGACCAAGCAGCGCCGCCTCAAGGCCGACGCGGTCACCTTCGAGACGGGGCGCCCGGGCGTGTTCGCCACCGGCGACGTCCGGATCGGCGCGGCCACGGTGGTCCAGGCCATCGCCGAGGGCCGGCGCGCCTCGTACGCCGCCGACGCGTTCCTCAAGGGCTTCGACCTGGGCCAGATCAAGACCCGCCAGCAGCTCGCGGAGCCGCAGCCCGAGTTCCTCTCGATCGTGCCGTTCACGAGCGAGGTCAAGGAATCGCGCCACCGGATGGCGGCGATGGAGGCCGAGGCGCGCAACCGGAGCTACGTCGAGTACGAGCTCCCGTACACCCCGGCCGACGCGGTGGCCGAATCCACCCGCTGCCTGCAGTGCACGTGCGAGGCGATCGGGTTCTGCGACCTGCGCCGACTCGGCATCGAGTACGGGACGACGCTGGTGACCCTCGAGCCCAGCTACCACCAGGGGGCTGGCTACCGGAGCGTGACAGAGAACCGGTTCACGGGCGTCAACCACGACTACGTGCGCGACGACTCGCACGCGTTCATCCTGCGCGAGCCCTCCCGCTGCATCGACTGCGGCCGCTGCGCCCAGGTCTGCTCCGAGGTCGTGGGCGCGGCGTGCTACGACTTCATGCGCATCGGGTTCGACACCCTCGTGACCACGCCGCTCGACATGAGCCTCAACGACACGCCGTGCGTGTCCTGCGGCCGCTGCGCGGAGACCTGCCCGACCGGGGCGCTCATGCCCAAGCCGCGCGTGCTGGAGAAGTACGACGTCGACGAGAGCCGCTGCATCCTGTGCGGGATCTGCGTCGACGCCTGTCCCTACGACGCGCTCCGCGACGGCGCCGACTTCGAGCTCGCCCACACGAGCCGGGCGGAGCCCCAGGTCGACCTCCTCGCCCTCGCCTCGATCGAGCGCGAGACCGAAGTGAGCTACATCCGTCGCGAGCGTGACTGGGCGGCACGGGCGCTGGCGGAGGGCCGCTCGACGACGTCGCGCCTCCTGCCCGTCCTGCCGGCCAGCCTGGCGGTGGGCGGCGTCCCCGCCGGCAACGGGCACGGAAACGGCCACGCCCACGGCGGCAACGGCCACGGCGTCGAGATCCACGCCCTCGGCGACGGCCGCGGCGCGGCCGGCGGCCACCCCTAGGAGGCGGCGGTGCCCATCCCGTCGACCGTCCCGTTCTTCAACATCAAGTGGGACGACATCCTGTTCATGACGTTCGCGGGGATCATGCTCGGCTCGGGGCTCCTCGTCGTGACGATGAAGGACATCATCCGCTGTGGCCTGGCGATGATCGTCTGCTTCGGGGCCCTCGCCGGGCTGTACGTCATCGCCGGCGCGCCGCTCGTGGCCGGCGCCCAGGTGCTCGTCTACATCGGGGCGATCAGCGTCCTCATCCTGTTCGCGATCATGCTCACCCAGACCAAGGCCGGGCCCGCCAGGCTCGTCTTCCAGACGCAGGCGGTGCCGGCAGCGATCGCGGCGGTCGTGCTGGCCATCATCATCGCCCTGACGGTGACGGCCACCGACTGGGGTGCCGTCACCGAGCGCGTGCGCACCGCCACGGAACGAGTGGCGACGGCCCTGTTCAGCAACTACGTCCTGCCCTTCGAGGTCGTGAGCGTGCTCCTGCTGGCGGCGGTCATCGGCGGGATCTTCCTGGCCAAGCGCGATGGTGGCGGCCCGCCATGAGCGACTCGCTCGACAGCTATCTCATCCTGTCCGGGCTGCTCTTCGCGATCGGGACGTTCGGGTTCCTCGCCCGGCGCAACGCGATCAGCATGCTCATGTCGATCGAGCTGATGCTCAACGCCGTCAATCTCACGATCGTCGCGTTCGGCTCGTTCATCCCCGGGCTCAAGGACAACTCGTCGGTCATCGCGCTCATCGTCATGGCGGTGGCCGCCGCCGAGGCGACCGTCGGGCTGTCCATCGTCATCGCCATCTACCGGAACCGGCGCACGCCGCTCGTCGACGAATACGACGCGATGCGGCAGTAGCCGGCGCGTGACGAGACCCTGATGGAGCATCTGATCCCGCTCATCGTGGCGCTGCCGATCGCCGGCTTCGCGTTCACGGCGCTCTTCGGACGGCGCCTCCAGGCGAACTACGGCAAGGCGGCGGCGAGCTTCGTGCCGGTCGGCCTCATCGTCATCACGTGGCTCATCGCGATGGCGGTGGTCGTGACCGAGCTGACCGGCGGGTTCGGGCCGGGCGGCGCGAACGTGACACTGTGGCACTGGATCCAGCTGGGTCCGCTCGGCCAGGCGGGCTCGTTCAGCGTCGACATCGGCTTCCACGTGGACCAGCTGACGGCCGTCCTGCTCATCGTCGTCACGACGATCGGCATGCTCGTGCACGTCTACTCGATCGGCTACATGAGCCACGACGGCGGGTACTGGCGCTTCTTCGCCTACCTGAACCTGTTCATGTTCTCGATGCTGTTGCTCGTCCTGGCCGACAACTTCCTCGTCGTGTTCGCCGGCTGGGAGCTCGTCGGCCTCTCGAGCTACTCGCTCATCGGGTTCTGGTACCGCAAGCCGGTCGCGGCGATCGCGGCCAAGAAGGCGTTCATCGTGAACCGCGTCGGCGACGTCGGATTCGTCCTCGGGATCATCGCCATCTGGACGAGCACCGGGACGCTGAACATCCACGATTCGCTCGAGAAGCTCGCCCAGCTCAACGCGACAGACCACGGGATGGTCGTCCTCATCGCCCTGCTCGTGTTCGCCGGCGCGATGGGCAAGAGCGCCCAGTTCCCGCTCCACGTCTGGCTGCCCGACGCGATGGAGGGCCCGACCCCGGTGTCCGCCCTCATCCATGCGGCGACCATGGTCAACGCGGGCGTCTATCTCATCGCCCGGGTCAACCCGCTCTTCGCCCATGCCCAGGAGGCGATGGTCGTGGTGGCCGCGATCGGCATCTTCACCGCGATCCTGGCGGCCTCGATCGCGCTCACCCAGACCGACATCAAGCGCGTGCTGGCCTATTCCACGCTCAGCCAGCTCGGCTACATGTTCGCCGCGCTCGGCGTCGGCGCCTGGGGCGCGGCCATCTTCCACCTCATGACTCACGGCTTCTTCAAGGGCCTCCTCTTCCTCGACTCGGGCTCGGTCATCCACGCGGTCGGCGACGAGCAGGACATGCGCCGGATGGGCGGCCTGCGCAAGCGGATCCCGATCACGTACGCGACGATGCTCATCGGCGCCGTGGCCATCTCGGGCATCCCGCCGCTGGCCGGCTTCTTCAGCAAGGACGAGATCCTGGGCTCGGCGTTCAAGAACGGCTTTCTGTGGGTCTGGGCCGTCGGGTTCCTCGTCGCGGGCATGACCGCCTTCTACATGTTCCGGCTCATCGGGCTCACGTTCTGGGGTGAGAGCCGGGTCGATCCGGCGGTCGAGCCGCACATCCACGAGTCGCCGCGGTCGATGACGCTGCCGCTCATCCTGCTGGCCATCCCGACGCTGTTCCTCGGCATTGCGATCGGCTGGCCGCCCGAGAATGGCCTGCTCGCCGGGTGGCTGCGGCCGGTCTTCGAGGAGACCGTGGCGCTGCGCGGCGGGGAGCAGCCCTACCAGCTGTTCGGGATCGACGGTGGCCTCGTCCTCGCCAGCGTCACCGTGGCCGCACTGGGCATCCTGCTCGCCTGGCGCCTGTTCGGCGTGGAGTTCCTCGGCCTGCGCCGGCTGGGCGACCCGGAGCGGGTCCGAGCCCTGAGCGCGCGGGTCCCGTTCCTCTACCGCGCTTCGCTCAACAAGTGGTGGTTCGACGAGCTCAACGACCTCCTGTTCATCCGGATCGGCGGCCGGATCGCCGCGGCGATGTGGTGGTTCGACCGGGTCGTCGTCGACGGCACGGTGAACGGGATCGGCGCCCTCGTCGTGGGTGGCGGCCGAGAGCTCGGACGGGTCCAGACCGGGCGCGTCCAGAACTACGCGCTGGGGATCGCCGTCGGCCTCATCGTCATGGCCGGGTCCTACTTCCTCATCGTGGCGCGCTGAGAGGCCCGACGATGTTCGCCACCTTCCCCATCCTCTCGCTCATCACGTTCCTGCCGCTGGTCGGCGCCATCGCCATCGCCTTCACGCCGCGCAGCCGGCCCGGCCTGGCGCGCTACCTCGCCCTCGCGGCATCGGGTCTGGCGTGGGTCTTCTCGCTCGTCCTCGTCGTCAGCTACATCCTGCCGACGAGCGGCAACACCATCGACCCGGCCGGGTTCCAGCAGATCGAGCAGCGCGACTGGATCCCCGTCTTCGGCATCCAGTACAAGCTCGGCGTCGACGGGCTGTCGCTCGTGCTCGTCGTCCTGACGACGACCCTGTCCTGGATCAGCATCCTGGCCAGCTTCGGACCGATCAAGGAGCGGGTGAAGGAGTACATGGTCTCCTTCCTCATCCTCGAGGTCGGGATGCTGGGCGTGTTCCTCGCGCTCGACCTGTTCCTCTTCTACTTCTTCTGGGAGATCGTGCTCGTCCCGATGTACCTCATCATCGGGATCTGGGGCGGCCCGCGACGGATCTACGCCACGATCAAGTTCGTCCTCTACACCCTCGTGGGCTCGCTGCTCATGCTGGTCGCCATCCTCGCGACGGCGTTCACGTATTCGAGTGGGCACAACGGATCGTTCGCCGGCGCGTTCGACTTCCTGGCGCTGCGGGCCTACGGCCCGACCGGCTTCTCGGATTCACTCCAGCTCTTCGCGTTCGGGGCGTTCTTCCTGGCGTTCGCGATCAAGGTCCCGATGTTCCCGTTCCACACCTGGCTTCCGGACGCCCACGTCGAAGCGCCCACGGCCGGCTCGGTCATCCTGGCCGGGGTCCTCCTCAAGCTCGGCGGCTACGGATTCATCCGGTTCGCCCTGCCGCTCTTCCCGGTCGCGGCCAAGACGTTCGGGCCGGCGATCATCGTCCTGAGTCTCATCGCGATCATCTACGGCGCGATCGTCGCGCTCGTCCAGCCCGACCTCAAGAAGCTCGTGGCGTACTCATCGGTCAGCCACATGGGCTTCGTGACCCTGGGCATCTTCATGTTCCAGACCGCGGGCATGAACGGGGCGATCCTCCAGATGGTCAGTCACGGCCTCATCACCGGCGCCCTGTTCCTCCTCGTCGGGGTCATCTACGAACGGACGCACGACCGGACGATCGCGAAGATGGGCGGCCTCTCGGCGGTCACACCCGTCTACGCGGCCACGTTCGGCTTCTTCATGTTCGCGTCGGTCGGCCTGCCCGGGCTGTCGGGATTCGTCGGCGAGTTCCTCGTCCTGCTGGGCGCGTGGTCCTACAACCCGTGGGTCGCCGCGATCGCGGCGTTCGTCATGATCCTCGCGGCCGGCTATCTGCTCTGGATGTTCCAGCGCCTGTTCAGCGGCGACGTCACCGAGTTCCTCAAGGGGATCGGCCACCACCTCACGGACCTGCGCCCGATCGAGGTCGTGACGCTCGTTCCGCTGGGCACCCTGGTCGTCGTCTTCGGGTTGTTCCCAGGCCTGATACTCGGTCTCATCTCCGGCACCGTGGACTCCGTCCTCGCGGGCCTCCAGGCCTCGCCGGCCGTCACCCTCTTCCCCTTGCAGTAGCGGAGCGCGCAAGACTCGATGCTGTGGTCCGACCTCGTCACCATCGCGCCGCTCGTGGGGGCGATCGTCCTCTCGGTCGCGATCATCGTGGTCGACCTCATCCGGCCGGGCGCCAGCCGGCCGGCCGTCGCCGTCACCCTCGTCGGGCTGGCGGTGATCGCCGCGCTGACGATCCAGACCGGGCAGACGAGTGCGCACGCCTTCGGTGGCGGGTACGTGGTCGATGCCCTGACGACCTTCCTCGACCTGCTCTTCATCTCGATCGTCGCCCTGACGGTCCTCTTCGCGCCCGACTACCTCGAGCCGCGCGGCCTGCCCCTGGCCGAGTTCGCGGCCACCCTCGTGTTCGCCATGACCGGCGCGATGCTCATCTCGGCCTCCGCCGATCTGCTCGTGCTGTTCGTCGGGCTCGAGCTCATGGTCCTGCCGGGCTACCTCCTGGCCGGGTTCGCCAAGCGCGACGCGCTCTCGACCGAGGGGGCGATCAAGTACTTCCTGCTCGGGTCATTCAGCTCGGCGATCTTCCTGTTCGGCCTGGCCTTCGTGTGGGGCCTGTCGGGCTCGACCTCGGTGGGCGTCGTGTCGACCCACGTCGCGGCGATCGTCAACGGCTCAGCGCCGTTCTCACCGGGCCTGGCGATGGGCCTCGCCTTCATGACCACCGGCGTGGCCTTCAAGATCGCCGCGGTCCCGTTCCACTACTGGACCCCCGACGCGTACCAGGGCTCGCCGACGCCCATCACGGGCTACCTGTCCGTCGGGCCCAAGATCGGGGCGTTCGCGCTCATCCTGCGCCTCTTCGTGGGCGCGCTCGACCCGGCCAAGACGGACTGGCTCGTCGTGGTGATCGTCCTGGCCGCCCTGACGATGACCCTCGGCAACCTCGTCGCGCTGACCCAGAACAACGTCAAGCGGATGCTCGCCTACAGCTCGATCGCGCACACCGGGTACATGCTCGTCGGGCTGGCCGCGTACGCCGGCGGACAGGTCTCGGGGCTCCAGGGGCTGCTGTACTACGGCGCGGCGTACACGTTCATGAACCTCGGCGCATTCGCGGTCGTGGCCGCGCTCCAGCGCCGGCCTGGCGTCACGAGCCAGCTGGACACGTTCGCCGGACTCGGCCGGCGCGAACCGTTGCTCGGTATCCTCATGACCCTGTTCATGCTCTCGCTCACCGGGATCCCGCCCACCGCGGGCTTCTTCGCGAAGTTCAGCGTCATCCTGCCGGCCGTGCAGGCCGGCGGCTGGCTCACCATCCTGGCGGTGATCGCGGTCCTCAATGCCGCGGCGGCGGCCTTCTACTACCTGCGGGTCGTGGTCTACATGTTCATGCGCGAGTCGACGACCGAGAGCGATCCCTCCCGGCACTCGTCGCTCGTGTGGGCGGGCCTCTGGGCGACGACGGCGCTCACCATCGTGCTCGGATTGTTCCCCGGACCCCTCCTCTCGATCGTCACCGACGCGGCGAAGGCGATCCCCTAGGGGCCCGCCCCGGCCGTCGGTCCGCGCCGGGGGTGGCGGGCTCGTCTAGTGGCTGGGCGACGGAGACGGTTTCGGCTTGGTCGTCGGTTTCGGCGTCGACTTGGGCTTGGTCGTCGGCGTCGGCGTCTTCCGGGGAGTGGGCGACACGGTGGGCTTGGCGGAGGCCGAGGGCGACTTTGCGCCGCCTGAGGGGCTCGCGCTCGACGACGGCGAAGGCGACGGGGACGGCGAGACGGACGCCGAGGGCGCCGGACTCGGCGAGGCACTCGGCAGCACGATCGCGGGAACGGACGGGGTCGGCCGCTGGATCTCGGGCGCCGCGGCGAGCACGGCGGCGAGCACGGCTGCCGCGGTGGCCACGCCCGCGAGCAGGGCGAGCAGGATGGCGAGGCCTCGGATCACAGGCGGGAGCGTACCAGTACCACGAGGTCAGGGCGTGGTCGGGAGGCGACTGGTAGCATGGCCGCCCGATGCACCCCATTCTCGACCGGATCCGCACACGCCTGGCGCCCGCCGTCCTGACGGCAGCCGGAATCGCCCTCACCGCCGCGGGTCTCATCACCTACACGACGCCGACGGGAGCCGATGCGCAGGGCTCCGATGCGGCCTCCGTCGCGACGCCCACCCCGGCAGCGCCGACGCTCGGACTCCTGACCTTCCCGCCGATCCCGAGTGGCAGCGCGAGCCCGTCCGCCGGGCCGACCCCGGTCCCGAAGAACCGGGTCGCGACGCGGATCGTCCTCCCCGCGCTCGACATCGACCTGCCCATCGTCAAGCCGCCGGCCGGCGAGCCGTACTGCAACGTGGCGATGTACCTGAGCCTCTTCTCGCAGCCCGGCCTGCCCGGAGCCACCTACCTGTTCGCCCACGCCCGGAAGGGCATGTTCCTGCCCCTGCTCCTCCACGAGAGCAACGGCTCGATGATCGGGATGACCGTGTGGGTCTACACGAGCGACGATCAGGTATTCCTGTACAAGATCACCAAGGTGCGCCCGCACTACCCGGCGAACGCCTCCCTTGCGGACCTGCCGGTGAAGAACGGCCAGCTGTGGCTCCAGACGTCCGAAGGCCCCCACGACAGCTCGACCAAGCTCCAGGTCGTGGCCACGTTCTCGTCGACCCATGCGGTGTCCCACGCGGACGCCAACCCCAAGCCGCACCCGCTCGCGTTCGCCAGCTGCTAGGCGCCACGCGGGGGAGCGTGGATCCGCGGCCCGCAGCCTAGATCCAGCCGATCCGTCGCAGGACCGCGGCCATCAGGAAGGCCAGGCTGATCGAGATCGCGGTCACGAGCCAGAAGCCCGGGGCTTCCTTGCCACCGAGCGCCGTGCCCGCCTCGCTCATCCCGAAGATGCCGCCGATCGCCGCGATACCGGTCAGGACGACGGTCACCCCGGTGAGCCGTTTCATGATGAGCGAGAGCTGGTTGTTCACCGTGGAGAGGTAGACGTCGAGCGTGCCCGAGACGAGCTCGCGGTAGTTGTCGAGCTCGTCCGTCAGGCGGATGAGGTGGTCGTAGACGTCGCGGAAGTAGAGGATCTCCGCCGCATCGATGAGGGCCAGGTCGCGGTTCGTCAGCTGGTTGAAGATCTCGCGGATCGGCGCGGCCGCCCGGCGGATGACGAGCAGCTCGGTCTTGAGCGCGAAGAGCCGCTCGAGCGTCTCCGGCTGCGCGTTCGCGATGACGTGCTCCTGGACGTCCTCGATCGCGTCGCCGAGCAGGTCCAGGAGCGGGAAGTAGCCGTCGACGACGGCATCCACGAGCGCCCACAGCAGGTGGTCCGGGCCGCGCGCCAGCACCGGAGCGAGTCCACCGCGCAGGGCGGGCACGGACCGTGGCTCCCACTCCGGGCCGTGGACGGTCAACAGGAACCCTTTGCCCAGGACGATGTCGATCTCGGCCCGCTCGGCGTGGTCGGTGTACGAGAAGGCGAAGAGGACGATGTGGATGAGCTCGTCGGTGACCTCGATCTTCGCCCGCTGGTTGCCCTCGAGGATGTCCTCGGCGATGAGCGGGTGGAGGCCGAGCACCTTCGTGATGGCGGCGACCTCCTCCGGCGACGCCCCCGTGAGGTCGACCCAGGTCTGGGCGCCCGGCCGGGCGAGGGCCGTCGCGAGCGCCGCCGTACCCTCGGTCTCGTCGAGCCGATCGTGGACGAGCGACGCGATGCGCAGGACGGGCGCGCTCGAAGCGTCGGCCGCCCGATGAGGCTGCTCGAGCACACCCGCCCCGATCGGGACCTTGTGCTCAGAGCGAGATCGTCGCGGCTTCGTCCGTGGCATCGCCATCGCCCTCCGGGAGGTCGGCCTTCGTCGCCGGGGTCGTGATCGGGGTCGCTGCCGCCGCAGCTGATGTCGCGGCCGGGCTGGGATCCCCGGCAGAGTCCTGGAGCGGCACGTCCGGGTCACCGGTCGTCCGCCGCTCGCGGAGCATACGCGTCCCGCCACCCAGGGCGAGCGCCGCCGGGACGGCCGCCACGGTCACGCCGGCCGCCACCACGAAAAGCCCGGTCATGACCTGCGCGGCCTCCCCGGCGGCCCATGACTCGAGGGCCTGGACGACCAGGCCGTCCTTGAGCGGCCGATCGCGCAGGTTCGCCGGGAT
The DNA here is from genome assembly GCA_036382135.1 of Candidatus Limnocylindrales bacterium. Lineage (GTDB taxonomy): Bacteria > Chloroflexota > Limnocylindria > Limnocylindrales > CSP1-4 > C-114. Next base: position 13,103 of record DASVIK010000007.1, read on the forward strand.
GAACTCCTTGTAGCCGTCGGTCGTGTTGTAGACGCGATCGTAGAGATGGGCGATGACAGTGGAGCCGTACGCCGCGAGCACGGACAGGCCGATGGCCATGCCGATCATCCGGGCGACGGTCACGGTCGCCGAGGCCGTCCCGTACGACTCTCGACCGGCGGCCTCGACCGCGGCCGCCGAGCGCGGAGTCACGGTGAGCCCGAACCCCAGGCCGAAGAGGGCGAGGAGGGCACTCACCGTCGGCAGGGCGACGCCGGAGGTCCAGCCGCCCATCGCGAAGAGCGCCACGGCAGACGCGACGAGCCCGACGAGGGAGACGAGTCGGAGGGACAGCACCCGGATCGCGAAGCCCGAGACGATGGCCCCGAGCGCGGTCGCGGCGGCGAGCGCACCGAGCGCCACCCGCTGGTCGTCCGGCCCGCCGTAAAGCACCCGGTCCACGAACAGGGCGGCGCCGACGATCGCGATCGCGAAGGCGAATCCGGTGAGGAGCGAGACAAGCGCGGCCGACGAGTAGACACGGTTACGGAAGAGGTGGAGGTCGAGGAACGGGTCCGCCCGGCGGGCACCCCGGACGATCGACGCCACGCCGGCCACGCCGGCCAGCACCGCCCCGCCGATCCCCAGGAACAGCGGGTCGAGGCCTCCTTCCGTCGCTCTTGCGCTCCCGATGACGCTGACGGCACCCAACCCGGCCGCCAGCGCCACCGAGAAGAGGATCGCGCCGACGAGGTCCACCCGACCGGCGCGGCGGGGGGTGTCCCAGCCCGAACTCGCGGCCCAGGCCAGGGCGAGCGCCGCGATCCCGATCGGTACGTTGATGTAGAACACCCAGCGCCAGGCCGGATCGAGCAGATGGAGCAGCGTCCCGCCCGTCACGCCCATGTCGGCCAGGGACGACGCCGGATGAACGCCGGCCAGGATCGCCGCCCCCACGAACGGGCCGGCGGCCATGCCCAGGAACGTGAGCGCGCCGATAACCCCCAGGGCGCGCGCCCGGGCGTGGCCGTCGAAGAGGTGGGAGGCCGCGGCAGTCCCGACCGGCACGAGGATCCCGCCGCCGAGCGCCTGGACGAGCCGCGCGCCGATGAGGAGGTCGAGCGTCGGGGCCGCACCCGCCAGCGCCGAGCCGACCGTGAACGCCACGAGCCCGAAGTAGAACGGGCGGCGAGCTCCCCACAGGTCGGTCATCCGCCCGGCGAGCGGCATCGTGACGACGTACACGAGCAGGTAGCCGTTGACGATCCAGGCCGCGTGCCGGAGCTCGGTGATGTTGGACAGGTCCCGCAGGATCGACGGCAGGGCGACCGCGGTCACCATGAGCTCGAGGCCGGCCAGGAACACGCCGACGCCGAGCACGCCGAGCAGGACGACACGGTCGAGGCGGCCCATCGGCCGAGTGTAGCCGCGCCCGGTGTGGCCGGCCGCCCGGGGCGCCCCGCTCAGGACGGGTCGGACGGGCTGGCCACCTGGGGCGCCGGACGAGGCTCCGCCGGGCTCGGGAACATCGGGCGCACGCTCGCCCGGCCGCGTGCGATGTTGCCGGTCGCGTATCGACCCTGGATCGCAACGGCGATAACGAACCCGCCGAACCCGGCGACGAGGCTCGGCGCCGTGGCCGCCCCGAGCTGCAGCCCGACGAGACTCGCGATGACCCCGACGACCACCGCGTTCAGCGTGCTGACGACCATCGGGGTGGCGGCAAGGATGTGCAGGATCGACGGCCTGCCGGGCTCGACGCCCATCGTGATCGCCACGCCGCGTGCGTCATCGTGGGCGCTCATCACGAAGTACTTCTCCAGCTCCGGCGCCAGCTCGAGGTAGCCCGCCCGGATCCGGTTCATGCCGACCACGCAGGTCGCCTCGTTCCAGTTCGCCGCACCGAGCCGGATGAACGTGGCGACGCCGACGAACAGCACGACGGGCAGGATCACCAGGGCGAACTGCGCCGACCCGGGCCCGAAGTCCGAGGCCTGCGCGACGAGCGCCAGGGCGACCATCGCGCCCGACAACGTGGAGAGGTACATGCCCGCCCGGCTGAACGACTCGTTCCAGGCGAGCGAACGCGTCGCGAGGAGGCTCCAGTGCTCGGTCGAGAGGATCTGGAGCCGCATCGACGACGGTATCCCGGCCTGCGGTGCGGCCTCTGCTCCGCCCGGCGCCACGGGTGGCTCCGCTCCGATCCCGGTGCCGGCCGGATTGCGTTCGATGGACATCGATCGTGCACCTCGTGATGGCGGAGCGCATGGGGACGACGGAGCGAGTGTAGGGTCGCCTCGGGCTCGCCGTTGCCGTGGGTGGCAGGCGGCCTGCCGATGCGATCCCGTCGTCCACACCGGTCGCCGCGCGGCTATCTGGTGTGCGGCGAGGCGCGGAGCGACGCCGCGCACCGCGCGACCGGGCGACGGTGTGTCACCTGCGCGCCCCATGCGTCCTGTGCCCGGCGTTGATGCCCCAGAGGGCATCACGACCGGGATCGGGCGGATCCGGGCGGTCGGCCCCGCACGGATCCCGGTCCCATGGCGATCCCTCCGGCGCTGGGCCCGCCCAGGACGCACTCCATGCGTACCCGACACGGTCGAGACGACGACCGCCCGCGGCACGCACCGAACATGGCGCAGCTTCCAGGTCAGGCCGTGTCGTGCGCCCTCTGGAGGCCGTCAAGGATGACGTCGAGGCCGTATTCGAACTCGTCCCCGAAGTCGTAACCGGGCTTCATCGCGTGTTCGCTGATGAATGCCACGAGGTTGGGGTACTCGTCCACGGGGAACGGCTGGAGCATGCGCACCGCCGTCTCCCCGATCGTCTCCGAGAAGTCGTACGGCATGTTCATCTTCGTCAACGCGAAGCCGTAGATGTAGCCGTCCAGCAGCGAGTAGGCGTGCGCGACCAACGCCATGTCGAACCCTGCCGACCGAAGACTGCCGATCACCGCGTCGTGGTGCCGCAGGTTCGCGGGACCGGGGTTCGTCCGTGCTTCCATCATGCCGATCGCCCATCGATGGCGGGCCAGGACGTCGTGGACCGAGATCGCCCGCCGGCGCATGGCGATCCTCCAGCCGGCTCCGGCGGGCGGTAGCTCGATCTCGCCGAACACGAGGTCGACGATTCCATCGAGGACCCGATCCTTGTTCGCGAAGTGGTAGTAGAGGGCCATCGCCTCCACACCGAGCTCGCGACCGAGCCTGCGCATGCTCAATGCCTCGATCCCGCCCTGATCGGCGAGCTTGAGGGCGGTCTGCAGCACCCGCTCCGGCGTCAGCGGTTCGCGGTGATGCACTCGGGTCGTGGTCCGCGTCGTCATCGGCCTTCCCTGCCTGGCCCACCCGGGCCGTGAGATCGGGGGTTGACACCCGACACTTTACACCGTACGGTTCACGTCGCCAGCTTTACACCGTACAGTTGCAGGGAGACCCCAGATGAAAGCGATGGTTCAAGACAGGTACGGCTCAGCCGCGGTCCTGGAAGGTCGGGATATCGACAGGCCCGAGATCGGCGACAACGAGGTACTGGTCCGGGTCCGGGCAGCCGGCGTCAACCCCGCGGATTGGGCGATCATGAGTGGCCTCCCGTACATCGCTCGCCCGGTCTACGGGCTTCGCAAGCCGAAGAACGTCGTCCGCGGCACCGACGTGGCGGGGACGGTCGAGGCGATCGGCAGCAGCGTGACGCGGTTCCGGCCCGGTGACGAGGTCTTCGGCTGGTGCACCGGCTCCTATGCGGAGTACGCGGCCGCGGCCGAGGATGCCCTCGCATTGAAGCCGGCCAACCTCACCTTCGAGCAGGCCGCGGCCGTGCCCATGGCCGGCCTCGTCGCGCTCCAGGCCGTTCGCGATCACGGCAAGGTTCGCACGGGGCAGACGGTCCTGATCAATGGCGCCTCGGGGGGCATCGGCACCTTCGCGGTGCAGATCGCGAAGTCGCTCGGCGCGCACGTGACCGGCGTGTGCAGCACGCGCAATGCTGAGATGGTCCGATCGATCGGCGCGGACCGCGTCATCGACTACACGAAGGACGACTTCACCCGCAGCGGGGAGCGCTACGACTTCATCCTCGACAACGTCGCGAACCACTCGCTGACCGCCCTCCGACGTGCGCTCACCCCGACGGGGACGCTCATCCCGAACGGTGGCGGGTTCGACCATCGTTGGATGGCCAGCGGCGGTCGCCTCATCCGCGGGGTCGTCCTCTTCCGGTTCGGGAGCCAGAAGCTCGGGAACTTCCTCCTGTCGCCGAAGCTCGACGACCTCGTCGTCCTCAAGGACCTCATCGAGGCCGGCAAGGTCACGCCTGTCATCGAGCGCACGTATCCGCTGAGCGAGGCCGACCGCGCGATCGACCACGTCGGACTGGGGCACGCCCGCGGCAAGGTCGCCATCACCGTGTGACTCGTGCGTTCCCGAGGGGGTTCCGCACCATCGTTCGTCCATCGATCATCGAGAAGGAGACACCATGTCCAAGACAACAGTCACCAGGCTCTTCATCGGCAGCGGGATCGCCATCACTTCGGGCGCCATCCTGGCGGTCGCCGCCGTCTGGCTCGCGATCGCGAACGATGTGTTCGAGATGGCCGGTCCCGACATCGCCGGGATCCGGGGGAGCGCGCTCGCGTGGTCCCTCCTGGGGCTCGGCATCGTCGGCGGCGTCGCGATGGCGGGCGGGCTGGTCGGCGGCCTCGTGTCGTGGATCGGAGCCGTCCTGAACACCTGGCAGCTCCAGAGCAAGACCTGGTTCGCGGTCGTGCTGCTGCTCGGGATCTTCAACCTCGGGTTCTTCGCGATGCTCGCGTACCTCATCGCGGGACCGGACAGCACGATCGAAGCGGCGCCCCACACGGCGTACGCCCCGGCCGGAGCCTGAACGATGCCCAACGACGGATGGACCGCGGACGACCTGCCGGACATGTCCGGCCGGACGGTCGTGGTCACCGGCGCCTCGAGCGGGATCGGGGCGGCCACGGCCCGCAAGCTTGCCCGGGCGGGAGCGAAGGTCGTGCTCGCCGTCCGCGATGTGGCCAAGGGCGAGCGGGTCGCCGCTGCGATGACCGGCGACACCGAGGTGCGCGAGCTGAAGCTCGACGACCTGGCGTCCGTGAGGGCCTTCGCCGCCGCGTGGACCGGCGATCTCGACGTCCTGATCAACAACGCCGGGATCATGATGGTCCCGGAAGGCAGAACCGTCGACGGCTTCGAGCGGCAGATCGGGACGAATCACCTCGGTCCCTTCGCCTTGACCAACCTGCTGCTGCCGCACATCACCGACCGGGTCGTCACGGTCTCCTCCAACGCCCACGAGCGCGGACGGCTCGATCTCGACGATCTGGATTGGCAGCGCCGCCCATACCGGTCGAGCCAGGCGTACAGCGACAGCAAGCTCGCAAACCTGCTGTTCACCTTCGAGCTGCAGCGCAGGCTGACCGCCGCCGGCGCGAGCGTCCGCGCCCTGGCCGTGCACCCGGGCATGGTGCGGACGAACCTGTTCGGCCACGCCACCGGCCTGCAGGCGACGATGATCAACGTGCTCGGGCGCGTGCTGATGCAGGACCCCGAGCGCGGCGCGCTGGCCACGCTGTTCGCGGCGACGCAGGACCTCCCCGGTGGCTCCTTCGTCGAACCGAACGGCTTCGCCCACCTGCGCGGACACCCGGAGGTCGCCACGGCGTCCGGTGGGGCCCGCGACGTCGCGGTGGCTCGAGGTCTGTGGGACCTTTCGGCCCGTCTCACAGGGATCGCCCCGTCCGACGCAGCGGACGACGACCGACGACGGACGTAGCAGCCCGGCCGCTTGGACCCCTTGACACCGTCCGGCTGCGCGCCTAGCATCAATGAGGCTTTATATAAAGCTCGATTGATAGCCGGAGCCCGACACCCTGTCTCCTTCGCCCGCCCGCATCCGCTCGACGATCGCCACCATCGTCGACCAGCCCGACGACCTGCGCGAGTTGCGCCTGTTCCACAAGGCCCTCGCCGACGTCAACCGGTTGCGGATCGTCCAGCGCCTGGCCCGGAGCGCGGCGACCGTCACCGAGCTCATCGATCACGTGGGCCTCTCCCAGCCGCTCGTCAGCTGGCACCTCGGCAAGCTCCGGGCGGCGGGGATCGTGACGACCCGCCGGAGCGGCCGCGAGACGGTCTGCTCGCTCGTCGCGGAATCGTTCGACGCCCAGCTGGCCCGCGAGCGGGCACTCCTCGGCCAGGGAGCACCCTCCGCATGAGCGGCCGGTCGTTCGTCAGCCCGGAGTTCCGCGCTCGGGTGCGGCTCATGGCGGTGCCCGTGGCGCTCCTCCTCGGCAGGCTCGGCCTCACCCCGAATGCGCTGACGATCGTCGGCTTCCTCGGCACGTGCGTCGCCGCAGCCGCCGCGGCCGCCCAGGCCTGGGTGCTGGCGGGCGTGCTCGTCATCACCTTCGGCATCTTCGACCTCTTCGATGGCGCGCTCGCCCGAGCCACGAACCAGGCGTCCACGTTCGGGGCCTTCCTCGACTCGACCCTCGACCGGACCGGCGAGAACCTCGTCTACGTCGGCATCGCCGTCGGGTGTGCCGCGGCCGGTTTCACGCTCGGCGTCGGCCTCGCCGCCCTCGCGATGGCAACGGCCTCCGTCGTCACGTACGCCCGAGCGCGAGCCGAGGCGGTCGGCCTCCACGGCGAGGTCGGCATCGCCCCGCGGTCTGAACGGCTCGTCGTCCTGGCGATCGGCCTCGTGGTGACCGGCTTCCTCGGCGGCCTGGGCGTGTGGGACCCCTTCTTCCTGGCCCCGCTCACGTCGGTCCCGGGCGCCATCGCGCTCGCCATCGCCCTCGGCATCATCTCCGTCACCTGCGCCATCACGATCGTCCAGCGCATCGTCCACGTCCAGCGGCAGGCGGCCCATCGCTGATCGTCGCGCCACCGAAATTCATCGAATCCACCCCCTCGGACCCGAAACGGTCGACCCACCACAGGAGCAGACATGGCAAGCAACGGCAAGAACGGCCACTCCGCCAAGGGCGTCACCCCCGACCCGACCCACGCCGGCGCGGCCCGCCGCGGCGAC
>DASVIK010000008.1:0-2399 GCA_036382135.1 Candidatus Limnocylindrales bacterium
CGCGCCGGACGGCCGAGCCCTGGCCTCGCGTGGCCTCACGGATCCTCGCCGGAGCGGCGATCGAGGCCTCGGCCGCGCTCGAGCGCGCCTACTCCCACCGGGCGGCTGAGGCCCGCGCGTCGACCGACGCGCTCACCGGGCTGCCGAACCGGCGCTACTTCGACGAATTCTGCGGGCTCCTTGCCCGGCGCCGACGGGCGGACGACGCCCTGGGCGTCCTGATGATCGACATCGACCATTTCAAGCGGGTCAACGACCGGCTGGGCCACGCCATCGGCGACCAGGTCCTGCGGGCGGTCGCCAGCGCCGTCGCGCGGGCGGTACGCGACGACGACGTGCCGGCCCGGTTCGGGGGCGAGGAGTTCGCCGTCCTGCTCCGCGACCCGACGCTGCCCGGGGCGCTGGAGATCGCCGAGCGGGTCCGGGCGGCGGTCGGTGCCCTCGACCTGCGCTCCTTCGGCGTCGCCGGGGTATCGGTCTCGATCGGGGTCGCCGTGTCGCATGTCGCCGACGAGCCGATCGACTCGATCATCGAGGACGCGGATCACGCGCTCTATGCGGCCAAGAACGCCGGTCGCGACCGGGTGGTCGCCGCGTAACGGACAGCCGGCACGAACTGAGAGCGAGTGCCACGCCGTGCGCCGGGTCACCCCGGCGCCTTCGCTCGGGAGTCCGTGCGCCGGGTCACCCCGGCGCCTTCGCTCGGGAGTCTTGCCCGCGCGGTATGTCCGCTAACCTCATCCGACGATGCCTTCGCGCCATTCCCCTGATCCCGAGCCCTCGACGAGCGACGGCGCGCCACAGGTCGCGCTCGCCGAGATGCCGCCCGCGGAAGAGCTCGGCAATGACGACCTCGCGCGCGTCTTCCACGAGATCGGCGACATGCTCGAGGTCAAGGGCGAGCTCGTGTTCAAGACGGTCGCCTATCACCGGGCGGCCGACGCCCTTGCCCACAGCCCGATCGACGTCCCGGATGCCTACCGGCGCGGGAGCCCCCCACGTATCCCGGGGGTCGGCCAAGCCATCGGCGACAAGATCGCCGAGCTCGTCGAGACCGGCCGGCTGCGCTTCTACGACCGGCTCCGGGCGGAGATCCCGCCGTCGCTCGTCGAGATGCTCCAGGTGCCGGGCCTCGGCCCGCGGACGGTGCGCCTCGTGCACGAGGAGCTCGGGATCTCGACGCTCGAGGAGCTGCGGGTCGCCGCCGAGGCCGGTCGCCTGCGGACCGTGCGCGGCCTGTCCGCCAGGTCGGAGGGTTCGATCCTCGAAGGCATCGCCGCCCTCGCCGGTCGCCAGGACCGGCTCCTGCTCGGGCAGGCGGAGGAGATCATCGAGCGCCTGCTTGGCGTCCTGCTCGCCGTTCCGGGCGTCCTGTCGATCGAGCCCGCCGGGTCGTTCCGCCGGCGCCGCGAGACGATCGGCGACCTGGACCTGCTCGCCGAGACGACCGATCCGGCAGCCCTCGTCGAGCGGTTCACGACGCTGCCCGCGGTCGAGCGGATCGTCAACCGGGGCGGGCACAAGGCGGCCGTCGGCCTGCTTCGCGGGCCGCAGGTCGACCTCATGGTCATGCCGCCCGGCCAGGCAGGCACGTACCTGATCCACTTCACCGGCAGCAAGGACCACAACGTCAAGTTGCGCGCCCGCGCTCGTGACCGGGGCTGGAGCCTCTCCGAGAAGGGCTTCCTTCGCCTCGACGAGGACGGCGAGCCGGCCACCGGGTCGGCCGCCGAGCTGCGGACGTTCGCGACCGAGTCGGAGGCGTACGCGTTCCTCGACCTCCCGTTCATCGCGCCGGAGCTGCGCGAGGACCGGGGCGAGATCGAGGCGGCCCTGGCCGGACGGTTGCCCCGGCTCGTCACGCTCGCCGACCTCCGCGGCGACCTGCACAGCCACTCCGACTGGTCGGACGGCGTCCACCCGATCGAGGCGATGGCCGAGGCCGCCCGGCGGCGCGGTCACGCGTACCAGGTCCTCACCGACCATTCCCAGTCGCTGGCGATCGCCCGGGGCCTCACGCCCGACCGGGTCGCGCGCCAGCGCCGCATCGTCGCCGACCTCAACGCGCGGTTCGCGAGCGAGGAGGCCGCCGGCCAGGTGCCGGCCGAGACGCCGGCCGAGGGCTTCCGCCTGTTGCACGGCTGCGAGCTCGAGATCCGGGCCGACGGGCGCCTCGACTTCGAGGATGAGCTCCTGGCCGGCTACGACCTCGTGGTGGCCTCGCTCCACGTCGCCCGGAAGCAGACCAGGGCGGAGCTCACGGCCCGGGTGCTGGGGGCCATCAGGAGCCCGCACGTCGACGTGATCGCCCACCCCGCGGGCCGGATGATCCAGACCCGCGACGATCTCGATCTCGACTGGGACGCCGTCTTCGCCGAGGCGGCTCGCACCGGAACCGC
>DASVIK010000009.1:0-4595 GCA_036382135.1 Candidatus Limnocylindrales bacterium
CCCGACTTCTTCGAGTCGAGGACGTAGTAACCCTGGGCGAACAGGTCCGTGCTCTCGCCGATGATCTTGATCGACGCCTTGTTGGCGCCCACCGTGCCGTCCGAGCCGAGCCCGAAGAACATCGCCTGGACCTCGCCGGCCGGGCGTGGCCGCTGGAACTCGGTGTCGATCGGCAGGCTCAGGTGGGTCACGTCGTCGTAGATGCCGACCGTGAAATGGCGCTTCGGCCGCGCCGCGGCCAGCTCCTCGAAGATCGGCTTGATCATCGAGGGGGTCATCTCCTTCGAGGAGAGGCCGTACCGTCCGCCGATGACCCGCGGGACGGTCTCGAACGGCGGCTTGTCGCGATCCATCGCCTCGGCCAGGGTCGCGACGACCTCGAGGTACAGCGGTTCGCCGATCGCGCCGGGCTCCTTCGTGCGGTCGAGGACCGCGATCGAGCGCACCGTCGCCGGCAGGGCGGCCACGATCTGCTCGGCCGGGAACGGCTGGAACAGGCGGATGCGGAGCATCCCGACCCGCTCGCCCGCGGCGACCAGGGTGTCGACGGTCTCCTCGATCGCGCCATTGGCCGAGCCCATCGCGACGATCACGCGGTCCGCGTCGGGGGCCCCGTGGTAGTCCACCAGGCCGTAGTGCCGGCCGGTCCGCACGGCGAGCTCGTCCATGACGTCCTGGACGATGCCCGGCACGGCCAGGTGGAACGGGTTGCACGCCTCGCGCGCCTGGAAGAAGACATCGGGGTTCTGCGCCGTGCCGCGCACGGCCGGCGCGTCCGGGGTCATCGCCCGGGCCCGGAACGCCAGGAGGTCCTCGTCGCGCACGAGTGCCCGGATGTCGTCCTCCTCGAGGACCGCGATCTTGTTGATCTCGTGGGAGGTCCGGAACCCATCGAAGAAGTGCAGGAAGGGCACCCGGGCCCGCAGGGTCGCGGCATGTGCCACGAGGGCGAAGTCATGCGCCTCCTGGACGGAACCCGCGGAGAGCATCGCCCAGCCCGTCGTCCGCGCGTGCATCACGTCGCTGTGATCGCCGAAGATCGAGAGCGCATGGGTGGCCAGCGTCCGGGCGGCGACGTGGATGACCGTCGGCGTCAGCTCGCCGCAGATCTTGAACATGTTCGGGACCATGAGGAGGAGTCCCTGGGACGCCGTGAACGTCGTCCCGAACGCGCCCTTCTGGAGCGCGCCGTGGAGGGCGCCCGCGGCGCCCGCCTCGGACTGCATCTCGACCACTTCGGGGACCTTCCCCCACAGGTTCGGCCGATGGGCGGCCGCCCAGTCGTCGCAGTGCTCCGCCATGCCCGAGGCCGGGGTGATCGGGTAGATCGAGATCACCTCACTGAGGGCGTACGCGACGCGGGCGGCAGCTTCGTTGCCGTCCAGACACTCGTACTGCTGGGCCTTGTCGTCGGACGCGGGAGCCGTCGTTCGGTCGGTGTCGGAAAGAACGGTCACTGCTGGCCTCCGGGTGCTGGGAAGCGATGCGCGGCCACCAACGCGGCAGGCGTAGACAGCGTCTCGACATTCGTGGGCATGCTCCGATGGTGGCTCCGGCCGAGGCCTCAGGCAGGGGTCGAAGGTCCGCTTTCCGTGGGTCCAGATAGCCCCTTTCGACCGTGCCTTCCGCGTGTGGGGCGTGCAGAAGGGGGAATCGAGAAGGGCGGCCTCCGTCGTGGAGGCCGCCCTTGAGGCTGGGAGGGAGCGGAGGTCAGACCTTGAGCGTGGCCCGGCAGGACTCGCCGGTCGTGATGTTCACGGCTCGGGCGACGATGGTGTCCAGGCCGGCCCGGTTCGGGATCAGGCGGCGGACGGTGAACGAGCCGCTCGGTGCGAGGGTCTTGCGGGCGCCGGCGAAGACGCGGTGGCCGTCGTCCCAGAGGCGGACGTTCCAGGTCCGGTTGTTGCGGTTCTGGTCGACTTCGAACTCGACTTCGATCCGGCTGCCGTCGTGCTTGGCCTTCAGGCGGGCCGTGCTGTGGATGCTGCAGGTCCCCTTGACCGAGATGACGGGGGCGCCGCCCTTGGCGAGGGTGGCGGCCGGCGCGGCGAACGCGCCGAGGGCCAGGGCGGAGACGAGGCCGGTCACCGCGATGAGCTTCGACGGCCTGAGCGACGAGAAGTGGAACATCGGGCTCTCCTTGACTGAGCTGCTTCCACCGGGCTGGGATCGGGATCCGGTCCCCGGTGCCGGAGCCTCCGGCGATCTGGTGCCCAGACTGGGCCCCGGACCCCTCGGTCAGGAACGGGCCCCGGTCGCGAAGTGCGTCAGACCTTGGTCCGATGCGTCGACGGACCTTCGCCCGTGCCCACGCTCGCGACCCGCGCGTACGATGGGCCGACGATGGCATCGATCAGGTTCGCGTCCGTCTCCCCGCCCGGTCCGGCTCCCGTTCCCCTGACCGCGATGCCGGTGGAGGCACCGGCGAGCGTCGACCCGGTGGCGTCGCGGCTGCGCAGGTTCCGGCGCAGGTTGAGACGCCCGCGCCTGACGCTGGCGGAACGGTTCCTGGCGGCCAACCTGGTGATCCTCATCGTCGGCGGGCTCGTGGTGGGGACCTGGATCGGCAACACGCTCGAGAGCGGCATCGTCGACCGGACCGCGGCCGTCACGGCGCTGTACGTGGAGAGCTTCGTCGCACCCCACCTCCAGGACCTTGCCCCCGACGGCTCGCTCCCGGCGGCCAGCGTCGCCCAGCTCGACGGCCTCCTCAAGGAGGGCCCGCTCGGCGACCTGATCGTCTCGCTGCGGGTCTGGTCACCCGGCGGCACGATCGTCTACGGCTCGATCCGCGAGCTCGTCGGACAGACGTTCCCCATCAAGGGCGAGCTGGCCGACGCGTTCGGTGGCCAGGTCACCGCCGACCTGAGCAACCTGACCGCCTCCGAGAACACCGTCGAGCAGCGCTTCTGGTCGCGGCTGCTCGAGATGTACCTCCCGGTCCGCGAGAGCGGCTCGAACAAGATCATCGCCGTCGTCGAGTTCTACCAGCTGCCCGACGCGATCGACCGCGAGGTCGGGCAGGCGCGGCTGCTCTCGTGGGGGCTGGTCGCGGCCGCGATCGGGGCCTCGTTCCTGATCCTCTTCGGGATCGTGAAGCAGGGCAGCGACACGATCGGGCGCCAGGAGTCGGCGCTCAAGCGCCAGGTGGGCGAGCTCTCCGAGCTGCTTGCCCAGAACTCCGCCCTCAACGACCGGGTCCGCGCCGCCGCCGAGCGGACGACGACCCTGAACGAGCGGGCGCTGCGCCGGATCAGCGCCGATCTGCACGACGGACCGGGCCAGACCGTGGCTCTTGCCCTCATGCGGTTCGATGCGCTCAAAGCCGCCGAGGCGCGCGAAGGCGGGTCGCCCCATGAGCTGGTGGAGATCGAGAGCGCGCTCCAGGACGCGCTGCGCGATATGCGGGCGATCGCGGCCGGCCTGCGGATGCCGGAGCTTGCCGAGCTCGACGTCCGCGGGGTCACGACGCGGGCCGTCTCCGACCACATCCGCCGGACCGGCTCGCCGGTGGCGGTCACGATGGACGACGTCCCTGACCAGGTCGCCCTGCCGATCAAGATCGCGCTCTACCGGGCGATCCAGGAGCTGCTGTCGAACGCGTTCCGCCACGGTCAGGGCACGGATGTCCGGCTGCGAGTCGAGGCGGACGACCGCTTCATCGCCCTCCAGGTCAGCGACGGCGGACCCGGCTTCGACCCGGCGGACCTCGCGACGGTCCCAGGCCTGGGCCTGGCCGGGATGCGCGAGCAAGCCGAGCTGCTGGGCGGCGACTTCGAGATCTCGTCGAAGCCCGGCGTCGGGACAGAGACACGGATCCGCTGGCCGCTCCCGCGGGGTCGACGGCCGGCGAGCGCCAGCCAGCCAGGAGATCGCCCATGACCGACACGATCCGTCTCGTGGTAGCGGACGATCACCCGCTCTTCCGGGCAGGCGTCGTCGCATCGCTCGGCGCCGCGCCCGACCTCGACGTGGTCGCCCAGGCGAGCGATGCCGCGGAAGCGCTCGCGTTGACCCGCGAGCACCTCCCCGAGGTCGCGCTCCTCGATATCGCCATGCCGGGCGGCGGGCTCAACGCCGCGCGCGAGATCACGACGGCGTGCCCGGCGACGCGCGTCGTGATGCTGACCGTGTCGGAGGACGAGGACGACCTCCTCGCGGCGATGAAGGCGGGGGCGTCGGGCTACGTCCTTAAAGGCTCCGGCGCGACGGAGCTCATCGGCGTGATCCGGTCCGTCCACGCGGGCCAGGTCTACGTCGCGCCCGCCCTCGCGTGGGGCCTCCTCCGCGAGATGTCCAAGCCGCGGACCTCGCCGCTCGACGAGCTCACCGTCCGGGAGCGCGAGGTGCTCGAGCTCGTCGCGTCCGGGCTGGGCAACCAGGAGATCGGCGACCGCCTGGGCCTGGCCGAGAAGACGATCAAGCACTACATGACGAACATCCTGGGCAAGCTGCAGGTCCGCAGCCGGGTCGAGGCGGCCCTGCTCGCCGCGCGCGAGGGGATGGGCACGCCCGCGGACCCGGAGCGCTGACGCGGGGCAGGCCGCATCACTCGCTCGGTCAACGCACTCGAAAGGACATGGCCATGCCTCTGA
>DASVIK010000010.1:0-4428 GCA_036382135.1 Candidatus Limnocylindrales bacterium
ATCGTGCGCATCAGCGAGCCGACGACCGTCCGCCGGGCGCGGATCGAGGCGGAGATGGCCAGCGTGTCGAGGGCCGCCGCACGCTCCGCGGCCGAGCCGGTCGCTGCCACCCGCGCCAGCAGGAACGGCGGAACGATCGCACAGGATGTCGTGGTCTGGCGCATGACTCCCCTCCGTTGGTGGACGATCGGCGATGAGGATCCCACGGCGACCGCCGTCAGCCGAGCTGTCCGATGGCCGCCGCGAGCTCCGTCGGCAGGTTGCCCTCGGTCGCGAGGACCTCGAGGTAGTCGCTGTCGTCCACGACCGTCAACGGATCGAGCGCGATCGGCTCGAGCAGATCCGCAAGCGGCGTCGCGATGAGCCCGAACGGCTCGGCGGGCAGCAGACCGGTGAGCCTGCCGGCCGCGTCGGGGAGCTCCGGGCGAAGGCTGAACCCCGGGATGTCGTCGTGGTCGAGCTCGAGGGAGATCTCGGGCGGGATGAACGCGATGCCCCGGGCCGCCTGGGCGAGCGCCGGCAGGGTGTTGAGTGCCTCCCGGACCCGGGCCGTGGCCTCTGCCAGCGTCAGGCTGGCGATGCCCGGGTCGACGCCGTCCTGGCTCAGGTCGACGATCCGGGTCGTGTCCCCGACGCTGACTTCCTCGGTCGGCATCCCGCGTCCGAGCGCCGTCATGAGCCGGACCGATCCGGACCGGGCGATGCCGTCGATCACCACGAGGTCGACGTCCGATTCACGGCAGTGGAAGAGGTGCTCGTAGGCGTCGTGGGTCCGACCGCCGACGACGAGGATGTCGGCCCGTTTGCCGGCCTCGAGCGATCCGAGCACCTTCTGCCAGCCGAGGATGCCGGCCGCCTCGATCGTGGCCATCGCGATCAGGTCCCGATCCGAGATGGGCCCGCTTGCCTGACCCACGAGGCGGGCGACCCGCAACTCGAAGAGCAGGTTCTTGCTGCCGCTCGGCGACCAGTCCGAGCCGATGCCGATGCGCATGCCGGCCGCCCGGGCCGCGGCGATGTCGGCCGTCTTCCCGTAGAGCAGCAGGTTGCTCAGCGGCGACCAGACCATCGAGGCGCCCCGGGCCGCCATCACGTCGTAGTCGGCCCGGCTGAGCGCCACGCAGTGGATGCCGGCGAGGCTGTGGGTGATCGCCCATTCGCCGGTCGGCAGGTGGAGGGCCTCGAAGTGGCTCTCGGCGCTCGCGTCCGTGCCCTCGGCGAGGTGGAGGATCAGGCTCGTCGCCTTCTGCTGGTGCTCGAGGAACTTCTCCGCATCGCGGGCCGCGATGTCCGGGATCCGGCAGGCCGACGGGGGCAGCCCCTTGTCCTTCGTCGACTCGACGTTGCGGATGGAACCGAAGTAGAACTTGCGGATGCCCGCGTCCGAGTAGAGCGCGATGCCCTGCGAGGTGGTCGTGCCGCCGAGGAGGCACTTGGTCTCGACGTAGCGGACGACCGCCTCGGGCAGGCCGGCTGTCGTGCCCAGGATCTTCATGGGACCGCTGATCAGCTTCCGGTACGTGTCCCCGACCGACCACTTGTCCCGGTTCGAGTACACCTTCGGGACCTGCCAGAGCGGCAGGACGTCGTAGCTCAGGTGGTTGTGGAGCTCGATGAGGCCCGGGTAGATCGTGCCTCTCGTCTGGACGGGCGCGACGCCCTCGAACCCGGCCGGCGGCGGAGCGGCCGCGTCGAGCACTGCGACGATCGTGTCACCCGACACGTACACGACGCCGTGATCGAGCGGCGTCGCGTCGGGCGCCATCGTGACCACGCGCCCCGCGAGCGCGAAGGGCGGGAGCGGTGCCATCTACGGCGTACCCTTCGGGGCGATCCAGCGCAGCGTGTGCTTGTCGTCGGGGCTCGGCCGATCGACCGAGTTGTTGTGCTTCGGCTTCCCCGTGCGACCCCAGTTGTCGTCGCCGAGCCAGTCCGGCACGCCGAAGGGGAGGTCGCGCGGCGGGATCCGCGCATAGTCGGCCTCCCGGAAGCCCGCCCCGTAGTTGGGGAGCGTCGAGTCGCCATCGGGATCCGGCGTCACGCGCGTGCGCAGGTCCACGATCGCGGCGTGCCAGGCGGTGAGCAGGGCCGCCGTGTCGCGGCTGCTCGGATGGGGCACCGACGTCAGGTGCACGGCCGGCCGGGACGTCCACAGGCTGACCGCCTGCTGGGCGTTCGCGCCGAAGGCGATGATCGCCTGGAGCGGGCCGGCCGCCGCCGCGGCGTCGTACAGGGCGTTGCGCCAGGCCATGATCGTCGGGTCGGCGAGCACGGTCGGAGCGGCCGGCCCGTGCGAGGGGAACAGCGCGTACGTGAACGCGTTGAGGCACAGGTACGAGCGGGTGAGCCCGAGCTTCGTGAGGAAGCCCTGGACACGCTGGCCCGCGTCACCCACGAGGGTCCGTCCGGCGACCCTCTCGGTCGGACCCGGGTCCGAGGCGATGCACAGCACGCGTGCCGAGCCGTCGAGCCGGCCGCGGTAGAAGATCGGGCCCCAGTCGTACCAGAAGTGCTGGCGGTAGGTGCCGTAGTCAGGCGACCCAGCCAGGAGCGTCGCGAACGGCGGCGGCGGTCCGGGATCGAAGTCGGTCATGCGAGGGCCTCTCCACTACACGTCCGCGTAGTCTCGCCGATGACCGTCACGGTCGCGTCTCGTGGCTGCAGCCGCGGCGCGGGGCCGTCGCGGTGGCGCGTCGAACGAATGGCCCTGGGGCAGGCCGCTGATGTGGCGCCGCCGGTCACGTGAGCGTGAACCCGAGCTCGGCTTCCGGTCATGGACGCCTGCCGTGACCCCCTGTGGACGAACGCAGGTTCGTGGCCCGGCCCCCGGACCGCCTCAGCCGGGCGCCCGTCACTGCTCCACCCACCGCATCGCACGCACCCACCAGGTCGCAAAGCGGCGCCGGAGCCGAGCCATCTGGTCCCCCTCCATCTCGCGCAGGCCTCCAGTCAAGAACGGTGGTCGTCATGAGTGCCCGTGGGCCGAGCGCTTCGGAGGCGCATCGACGTCTCACCGGGCGGCCGCCGAGCCAGACCGGCTCCCCGTGCCTGCCGACCGTAGGCCGGGTCGGGTTCCGCGGACTATCGGCCAGCGGACAGGCTGGACGAGGCCTTTCAGACAGGCCTCAGTCGGGGAGCGGTCCCGTGATCGCGAGGATCTCCTCGCCATACTTCTCGAGGCGCGCCGGCCCCATGCCCTTGACCCGGCGCAGGGCCGGCAGCGTCAAGGGGCGCGCCTCGGCGATCGCCTCGAGCGTCGAGTCGTGGGCCACGACATAGGCCGGCACGGCGTCGAGCCTGGCCCGCGCGGTGCGCCACGTCTTCAGCGCCGCCAGCACGCCCTCGCCCGCGGGCGTGAGAGGTGCGGAGAAGGCGTCGGGGAGGGTGGTGACCCGGCGGGTCGCCGACGAGCCGCGCCGCGCGCCCGGAGGCTCGAGTGCCTCCAGGAAGCGCGACGGCTTCTTGCGACCGGTCGAGCCGTTCGGGTTCGTCCGCATCTCCGCCCACGAGAGCGCGAGATGGAGGCGGGCGCGGGTCATCCCGACATACAGCAGCCGCCGCTCCTCCTCGAGCGCCGTCGGGTCGCCCAGCGCGTGGCTGATGGGCAGGCTGCCCTCCTCGAGCATCGGCAGGAAGACGGCGTCCCACTCGAGGCCCTTCGCGCGGTGGTACGTCAGCAGGTTCACGCCGCCCACCGCGCCCGCACGCTCGGCCGCGGCCCGCCTGCGCAGCTCCGCCAGGAGCGCATCGGCGTCGAGGTCCGCGTCCGCGTGGATGAGATCCGCCCCGATCTCCAGCAGGGTGTCGAGCGAGGCTGCACGTTCCCGACCCTCGGCGCCCTCGAGGAGGGCTTCGTCGCCATAGCCGAGCTCCGCGGCCCACAGGGCGCGCACGGCATCGATGAGCGCCGGCCCGCGCTCGGTGAAGGAGCCGCGACGGACGAGCTCGACCGCCTCCCGGACCTCGCGACGCTCGTAGAACCGCTGGCCGCGGACCTGGTACGGGACGCCGGCCGTCGTGAATGCCGCCTCGATCGTCGCGAGCTGCGCGTTGATCCGGGTGAGCACGGCGATCTCGATCGGCTCCACGCCGGCCGCGATGAGCCGCTTCGCCTCGACCGCCAGGGCGAGGGCCTCCGGGTGGCCGTCGTGGTAGTGGCGCACGGTCGGTGGCGGGCCGTCGCCCCGCGTCGCCCGGAGGGCGGTCGAACCGCCCCGACCGATCACCCGGTTCGCGAGGTCGAGGATCTGCGGCGTGCTCCGGTAGTTCTCGGTCAGGGCGACGACCGTAGCGCCCGGATGCTTCCGCGCGAACCCCGTGAGGAAGTCGCTGGTCGCGCCGGTGAACGTGTAGATGGTCTGGTCGGGATCGCCGACGACGCACAGGTCGGTCCGCTCGCCGAGCCACAGCTCGAGGAGGCGCTCCTGG
>DASVIK010000011.1:0-4637 GCA_036382135.1 Candidatus Limnocylindrales bacterium
GCCGGTCATCCCGGCCCCGAAGTTGGGGCCGACCGAGCCCAGCACGACGACGACTCCGCCGGACATGTACTCGCAGCCATGGGCGCCGAGGCCATCGACGACGGCCTGCGCGCCCGAGTTGCGGACGGCGAAGCGCATCCCCGCCCGGCCGACGACGTGCAGGCGGCCGTCCGTCGCGCCGTAGAGGCAGGTGTTGCCGACGAGGGCGCCGCCCGGCGCCGCCAGGTCGGGTTCGGGCGCCACGACGATCGTCCCGCCGGACAGCCCTTTGCCGACATAGTCGTTCGCCTGGCCGGTCAATCGGATGGTCACGCCGGCCGGCAGGAAGGCGCCGAAGCTCTGCCCCGCTGAACCCACGAACTCGAGGTCGAGCGGCGGTTCGAGCGCGCCCCGGGCGACCTCGCCGGCGATCCGTGCGCCGAACGAGCGATCGGCCGTCGAGATCGCGATCGGGCCTTCCGGAGGCGGGCCGTCGCCGCGCAGGAGGGCGGCGACCAGGCTCGCCTCGACACGCGAAGCCGGGCGCGTTGGCCCGCGGACGGCCGAGCCCGGATGCTCGCGGCGCTCCGGGGCGGCGGTCCAGGCCGGCGCCCCGATGATCGGCCGCAGGTCGAGCGTGGCCGCGGCGGTCGCCCGTAGCACGCGGCTCCCGAGGCCGACGATCTCGCCGATGCTGCGGGCCCCGAGGGCCGCCAGCTCGTGGCGCACATCCTCGGCGATCGCCGTGGCGAACCGGGCGACCTGATCGGGCGTGCCGGTGAACTTCGCTCGAAGATCGTCGCGCTGGGTCGCGATGCCGGTCGGGCACGTGTCGAGATGGCACTGGCGGGCCATGTCGCAGCCGATCGCGACGAGCAGGGCCGTCCCGAACCCGAATTCCTCGGCGCCCAGGAGCGCCGCGATCACGACGTCCCGACCGGTCTGGAGCCCGCCGTCGGTCCGGATGACCACCCGCTCGCGGAGCCCGCTGCGGAGCAGGGCCTGGTGGGTCTCGGCCAGGCCCAGTTCCCAGGGCGCTCCGACGTGCTTGATAGAGGACAGCGGCGATGCGCCGGTCCCGCCGGCGTGGCCCGCGATGTGGACGTAGTCGGCGCCCGCCTTGGCAACCCCGGTCGCGACCGTCCCGACCCCGCGGCTCGCGACGAGCTTGACGCCGATCCGCGCGCCGGGATTGATCGTCCGGAGGTCGGTGATGAGCTGGGCGAGGTCCTCGATCGAATAGATGTCGTGGTGGGGTGGAGGACTGATGAGGGACTGCCCCGGCTGGGCGCGTCGGAGGGCCGCGATGTAGGCGGTCGCCTTGCGGCCCGGCAGCTGGCCGCCCTCGCCGGGCTTGCTGCCCTGGGCGATCTTGATCTCGAGCTGGTCGGCGTGCACGAGGTACTCGGCGGTCACGCCGAACCGGGCGGACGCGACCTGCTTGATCCGGGCATCACGGCGCTCGCCCAGGTGACCCCCGTACAGGGCGGGATCCTCGCCACCCTCGCCGGTGTTGGCGGCACCGCCGGCGCGCTGGATGCCGAGGGTCACGGCCTCATGAGCCTCGGGCGACAGGGCGCCCAGGCTCATCGCCGCCGCGACGAAGCGGCGCACGATCGCCGGGGCCGGCTCGACTTCGGCGATCGGGACCGGCGGGCCGATCCGGCGGAGCCGAAGGCCGTCGCGGACCGTCGTCGGCGGTCGGGCGAGGGCGAGCCGGTAGGCCTCGATGGCGGTGACCTGCCCCTTCGCCGCCGGGTTCTTCGTCGCCGCCGCGTCGGCCGGCCCACCCGCGAGCGCCTGGACGGCGTGGACGATCGCCGGCGCGTAGAGGTGGCGCTCGCCATCGGCACGGAACCGGACGTGGCCGGGGTCGGGCAGGCGGGCGGCGGTCCCGGAGTCGACCAGCCGCCGGGCGGCGTCGAGGCGACGAAGACCTCGGTCGGCGAGCTCGGCGAGGTCCACCCGGCCGGGCCAGCCGGGCGCCGCCGGGAAGCACCGGCCGATCACCGCCGGGGCGAGCTCGATCGTCTCGAACAGCGCACTCCCGACGTACGACGCGATCGTGCTGATGCCCATCCGGGCGAGCACCTTGCGCAGGCCCGCCTCGAGCCCGGCGAGCAGGTTCTCCGTGCCCGCCGCCGGTGTCAGGATCTCGGCCGCGCGATGGCCGCCGTCCTGCTCGGCCGCGAGTTCGATGGCCAGCCACGGTGCGACGGCCGTGGCGCCGACTGCGAGCGCCATGGCCAGGGAGTGGATGTCGAGGACGTCGGCGGCCACGACGAGCAGGTCCGTCCGGCCCCGTCGCCCAGCCTCGGTCAGCGCGGAGTGGACGGCGCCGGCGGCCAGGATCGACGGGATCGGCAGTCGTCGCAGCGACAGCCGCCGGTCATCGAGGACCACGAGCGCCGCTCCGCTTCGTGAGGCTGCCACGGCGCGAGCGGCGAGCCGGTCGAGGGCCATTTCGAGACCGTCACGTCCGGTCCGCGGATCCCACGTCGCGTCAAGGCGACGCAGCCGCCCGGGGAATGTCGCGATGAGCCGGTCCGGGTCGGCGACGATGGGACGATCGAGCCCGACGCCGATCCGCCCGCCGCGGGGTGGGCCGCCGAGCACGGCCGGCCGCCGCCCGAGCTCGATCGAGAGATCCATCACGGCGCGCTCGCGCTCGGGGTCGATGGGCGGGTTGGTGACCTGGGCGAACGCCTGGCGGAGGTGGTCGGCCACCGGCCGGTCGACCCGGGACTGGGCCGGGGTCGGGGTATCGTCGCCCATGCTCCAGAGGGGCTCGTGACCCTCGACGGCCATCGTCCGGATGTCCTGCCGGAGGCGCTCGGCGTCGAGGCCGGCGAGGAAGCGCAGGGCGGTCGGCGTCGCCATCGGCACGGCCGAGGGGTCGGCACGGTCGGCGGCCGGCGTGACGATCCGGGGCCCCGAGGCCGAGAGCCGGGTGGACAGCGCGCCTGAACCGGGAGTGCCGCCCAGGGCCGTCGCCTTCGCCTCCGCGTCCTCGAGGATGAGCCGCCGGCGTGGGTCGACGAGGAGCATCTCGCCGGGTCCGAGCCGGCCGCGGCGGACGGTTTCGGCCGCGGACAACGGCACCGCGCCCGCCTCGGATGCAGCCGCGACGATGCCGTCGGCGGTCATCGCGTAGGCCAGCGGGCGCAGCCCGTTCCGATCGACGAGCGCCCCCACCGTCCGGCCGTCGGTGAAGGCGAACGCGCCCGGCCCGTCCCATGGGGCGAGGAAGCCGGCGGTCCGCTCGGCGAAGGCGGCGATGACCCCTTCCGCGCCGGGGATGCCGGCTCGCCGGAGCCCGGGCGCCTCGCGGACGAGCGCGAGGAGGGCAGTGGCGATCGGCCAGCCCGTCGCGACGAGCAGCTCGACGGCCTCGTCGAGCGAGAGCGAATCCGAGCCATCGGGGCTGAGCAGGGGGCCGGCGGCGAGCAGCCGCGATGCCGCTCCGCGGCCGGCCGGATCGGCGGTGCGGCCACGGATCTGCTCGCGATTACCGCGGACCGTGTTGATCTCGCCGTTGTGGGCGAGCAGCCGGAACGGCTGGGCGAGCGGCCAGGTCGGGTGGGTGTTCGTGGCGTAGCGCTGGTGGAAGAGCGCGAACGGCGCGTCGCCGATCGGCTCGGCGAGATCGGGGTACGCGTGGGCGAGCCGGTCGCCCGAGACGAGCGCCTTGTACACGACGGTCCGCGACGAGGCCGAGGCGATCGCGAACCCGGTGAGCCCTGCCACGCGCGCGGCGGTCTCGGCGCGGCGCCGGACGAGGACGAGGGCGGTCTCGAACGCTGGCTCGGACAGGTCCGCCGGACGTTCCACGAACGCCTGGACGATGAGCGGCCGGTGGGCGGCGGCCTGCGTACCGAGCGCGCCGACCTCGAGCGGGACGTCGCGCCACGTCGGCCGGGGCAGGCCCTCGTCGGCGAGGGCGTGGACGATCGCCCGGCGTCCCGAGGCCGCGCCGGCACGGGTCCGGGGCAGGAACGCGACGACCACGCCCGGCCGTCGGTGGCCGCCCGTTCCGTGCCCGCCGCTCGCCCCGTGTCCGAGCTGCTCGAGGAGGTCGCGCGTTAGCGGCAGCAGCATGCCGGCGCCGTCGCTCGACGCACCGTCGGCCCCGACCGCCCCGCGGTGCCGCAACGCCGCGAGACCGGCCAGTGCGAGCGGCACGACCCGGTGGGCGGAACGACCGCCGCCGTCCGCTACGAAGCCCACGCCACAGGCGTCGTGCTCGAACCGGGCGTCGTACAGCGGGTAGCGTTCGGGTCGTCGACGCGGGGACAACGGCTGCCTCCGGAGGAGGATGTCCCCGTCGGCGGCCGTCGGGCTCACGCGGGGTCACATCCGTCGGCACACCGTAGGACTCTCGAGGGTTGCGGTCGGTCGCGAGCGCCGACCGCTTGGGTTGCCGTTCGGTACTGCTCGTTCGGGTGATCGGCGACCCGCCGGTCGGGAGGCCTCGCATCCGGTGCGACGACCTAAGATGGGCCGGCATCCGATGTCAAGGGAGGCCCGCGATGGGTGGCCTGCTCAAGGGGCTCGTTCGCCTGGCCGTGTTCGGCTGGTTCGCGGCCTGGGTCGCCGGCACGATCGGCGCCATCTCGGTGAAACGACGAACCGTCGTCCACGACGATCCCGATGCGGAC
>DASVIK010000012.1:0-12369 GCA_036382135.1 Candidatus Limnocylindrales bacterium
GGCGCGCCATTCGGGCTCGAGGACGCTCATCGAGATCTCGTCCCAGAAGCGTCCATCGCGGAAGATCGCCTCGCGCGCGCGGCCCTCCACCACGAAGCCCACCTTGCGGTAGGAGCGGATCGCCCGTTCGTTGAACGCGAACACCGCCAGGCTCACCCGGTGCAGACCGAGGCTCCCGAACGCGTGGTCGAGCATCAGCCGGGTCGCCTCGGTGCCGTAGCCGCGGCCCCACAGGTCCTTTTCGCCGATCGTGATGTGGTAGAGCGCCGAGCCGTTGTCGCCGTCGAGCTGGCTGAACGCGCACGAGCCGATGAGCCGTTCCGTGGACCGCAGGTGGATCGCCAGCGTCAGCGAGTCGATCCCGACGACCCGGGCCGTGAAGAAGCGCTCGATCTCGTCGGGCCGCATCGGCCCGTCCTGGTAGCGGGTAAGGCGGGCCACCTCCGGGTCGCCGTACCAGCGCCGGAACGCGTCGAGGTTCTCCGGCCGGTGGCGCCGGAGCACGACCGTTTCGCCGATGAGCGCATCGGGGAAGGACGACTGCAGAGGCATGAAACGGACGATACCATCCGGCGCATGCGCCGCTGGAGCGAGGTCGCCGAGCGCGTGAGTGCGACCTCGCGGACGTCCGAGAAGACTCGCCTCCTCGCCGAGGAATTCCGTGCGCTCGAGCCCGACGAGCTGCCGGTCGCCGCGGTCTTCTGGACAGGGCGGCCCTTCCCCGAGGCGGACGGGCGCTCGCCGGGCCTTGGCTGGGCCGCGATCGCGGCGGCGGTCACGCGGGTCGCGGGCGTTTCGCGCGAGGCGCTCGGCGAGGCCTACGATCGCCATTCCGACCTGGGCAAGGCCGTCGCCGACGTCCTGGCTTCCCGGCCGGACGCCCCCGATCCGGTCGAGCGAGGAGATCCGACCGGGGAGCCGACGCTCGCCGAGGTGGCCGAGGCGTTCGCGGCCGTGGAGCGGGCGTCCGGGCCGGCCGCGAAGGCCGCGATCTTCGAGGTGCTCCTCCGGCGCTGCGATCCGATCACCGCCAAGTACGTCGTCAAGGTCCTGGGGGGTGACCTGCGGATCGGCCTGCGCGAAGGACTCCTCGAGGCGGCCCTGGCCGAGGCCTTCGGGCGACCGCTCGATGACGTCAAGCGCGCCGGCCAGCTCGTCGGCGACGTGGGCATCGTCGCCCGGCTCGCCCACGACGACCGGTTGGCCGATGCCGCGCCACGGCTCTTCCATCCGCTCAAGTTCATGCTCGCGTCCCCGGCCGAGGACGCCGCCGAGATCCTCGGCCGCCTCGGCCCGACGGTCTGGGTCGAGGACAAGTACGACGGCATCCGCGCCCAGCTCCACCGCCGCGGCACGGAGGTCCGCCTCTACAGTCGGGACCTCAACGAGATCGGCGACGGCTACCCGGAGGTCGTGAGCGGTGCCCGCGACCTGGCCTGGGACGGGATCCTCGACGGTGAGCTGCTGGCGTTCCGGGCGGATGGCCCGGCCGGTGGGACCGTGCTGCCGTTCCTCGCGCTCCAGGCGCGCATCGGTCGGAAGCGCCCGAACGCCGCGATCCTGGCCGAGGTGCCGGTGATCTTCGTCGCGTGGGACGCCCTCGTCCTCGGGCCGCGCGACGGCCAGATCGACGCACTCCTGGAGCGGCCCCTCGAGGAACGACGGACGCGACTCGAGGCACTCGACCTGCCGCTCGCCGCCGATGGGGGCGCGTTCGGGCTGTCCCACCTCGTGACCGTCACCTCGGTCGACGGGCTCGAGGCCGAGTTCGCGGCCGCCCGTGCCCGGCGCAACGAGGGCCTGATGGTCAAGGATCCGCGCAGCGCCTACACGCCGGGCCGGCGCGGACTGGGCTGGCTCAAGATGAAGAAGGCACTCGCGACGATCGACTGCGTCGTGGTCGGGGTGGAGGTGGGCCACGGCAAGCGCCACGGCGTCCTCTCGGATTACACGTTCGCCGTGCGCGACGAGGCCAACGATCGGCTGGTCACGATCGGCAAGGCCTACACCGGCCTGACCGACGCCGAGATCGCCCGCATGACGACCTGGTTCGAGGAGCACACGATCGCCCGGTTCGGGCGCTACCGGCAGGTGGAGCCGACCGTCGTCGTCGAGATCGCCTTCGACGTCATCATGCGCTCGACCCGCCACCAGAGCGGCTTCGCCCTCCGATTCCCGCGCATCGCGCAGCTGCGGACCGACAAGCCGGCGACCGAGATCGACACGCTGACGACGGTCGAGCGGCTCTTCGAGGGCCTCCAGGCGGGTGCCGAGCACCTGGTGACGGCGAGCGCCAGGCGATAGTCAGACCGGTCCCGGTCGGCTGTCCACGGATCGAGGTCGCGCGTATCCTTGCCGCCATGTTCGCCCAGACCGGAGAACGTCCCCTCGCCATCACCGTGTACACGGACTCATTCGTCGTGCGCGGCACGGTCACCAGCCGGCACCGGCGCGTCACGGACATCCTCAACACCGCGCCCGAGGAGTTCATCGTCCTGTCCGACGTCACGATGGACGAGTGGGGCTCGACCGCGTCCCCGGTCCACGCCGACTACGCGCAGGTCAACCTGGCGTCGGTCCTGTTCGCCGTCGCGAACGAGCCGGTCGAGCCCACGCCCGAGCTGCGCCTCGCGAAGATCAGCGAGCAGGCGTTCATCTCCGTGCCTCCGTTCCGGGTCGTGGGCAACATCCACCTCCCCCCCGAGCAGAACATGCGCCTCGCCCTGAGCGAGCTCGTGGGCCGCTTCCTGCCGGTCACCGATGCGACGTTCTGGTCCGATACGGTGGGCGAAGGAAAGCAGAGCGCCGTGATGGTCGCCATCAACCACGCTCGCGCCCAGATCCTCGCCCCGCACACGGACGTGGATCCGTGGGTCGGCCTCGACCGATCGGCTGCCCTGGGCGGTCACGTGGCGGCGACGACGCATCCGGGAGACGCGCCCGAAGTCGGTCACGCGCCGGCCGCGGGATTCGCGTCGTCCGACAGCGGAACGCACGCCCCGGGCTGGACCGGGACTGCGCCCGAGCCGCCCGCCCGCGACCCGTGGGGCCTGCCGGTGGCCACCACCCCTGCCGCGGACCCGCGGACGCCGCCCGCGACGCCTGATCCCTGGGGGATCGCCCCGCCCACGACGCCCTCGCCCGGCCCCAGCCTCCCGTCCGTGCCCCCGTCACGGACCGGCCTCCTCGGTCGCGTCCACAGCGCCGGCTCAGCCATCGACCTGCCGCGGCCGGTCGACAACCCTGAACAGCGGCGCGACGACAGGGCCTGAGATCCCCGGTCCCGTGCGGCCCGCCGGCAGCGCGGCCTGACCGGCCGGCCGTCCGTCAGCGATCGACGGGCAGGTCCAGGCGGTCGCCCCATTCGGCCCAGCCACCGTCGTACAGCGCCACGTCGTCGTAGCCGAGCAGCGCGAGCACGAACGCGAGCTTCGCGGCGGCGACGCCCGAGCCGTCATAGCAGATGAGCCGGCGGCCGCGGGTCACGCCGCTCTTGAACAGGCCCGCGCGCAGGCCCTCACCTGAGCGGAAGCGGCCGGTGCCCGGCTCCGTCATCGAGGCGACCGGGACGCTGATCGCGCCCGGGATGTGGCCGAGCCGACGCGCGTTCCCCTCCTGGCCGCGGAACTCGGCGGGCGCCCGCGCATCGAGGAGCAGCACGTCCGGCGAGCCGAGGATGCCGCGGACGTCGGCGGTCGTCAGGCGGAGGCGGGCGACGGCCCGGGGGGTGAAGACCACCGGGCGCGGGGTCGGCTGGGCGTTCGAGACCGGTCGACCCTCGGTGGTCCAGGCGCCGTACCCGCCGTCGAGGATGCGGACCGACTCGTGGCCGTAGACCCGCAGGCTCCACCACGCCCGTGACGCGATGAGAGAGGCGGAGTCGTCGTAGAGCACGACCGTCGTCCCGTCGCCGACGCCCACCCGGGTCATCGCCTCGGCGACCTGCTCCGGGCCGGCCAGCAGGTAGGGCCGGCCGTCCTCGTCCGGGTCGGCGAGGTCCGTCGCCCAGTCGAGGTGGAACGCGCCGGGCACGTGGCCGGCAGCGTGGGCCGCCCGCCCGGTCCCGTCGGGGCGCCACCGGACGTCGAGGATGCGGACCTCCGGCCGGTCGAGGTTCGAGGCCAGCCAATCCGGGGTCGCGAGCAGCTCCGGGCGCGGGTAGTCGCTCATCGCGCGGGCCGCGATGGGTCACGGGAGCGGCGGGAGGGTGAACGCATCGCCGATATCATACGAAGCCGTGGTCTCCCCCTTTCTGCCGGACGATGCGCTGCTCGCGGCGATCCGCGAGGCGCTGCCCGCGACGGGCGCCGGCATCTACCTCAATACGGGCACCTCGGGGCCCATCCCCCGCGAGACCGCCCGGGCCATGGCCGACCTCGCCGAGATCGAGCTGACCCGGGGCCGCGCCTCGTACGACGACTACGTCGCAGGCGTCCAGCGGATGGCCGAGGCGCGGGCGGCCGTCGCGGCGATCCTCACTGCCGACGTCGAGACCGTGGCCCTCACGTACTCGACCACTGACGGGATGAACATCGCCGCACTCGGGCTCGACTGGTCGCCCGGCGATCGGGTCGTGTCGACGACGCTCGAGCATGTCGGCGGACTCGCCCCGCTCCAGCTGCTGCGCGATCGGCGGGGCGTGGACGTGACGCTCGTCGATGTCGGCCGGGGCGGCGACGACGATCGGACGCTCGCCGCCTTCGAGGCCGCGATCACCCCGGCCACCCGGCTCGTGGCCGTGTCCCACGTCACCTGGTCGACCGGCGCACGCCTGCCGGTCCGGGCCATCGCCGACCTGGCCCATGCGCGAGGAGCGCTCGTGCTCGTGGACGGCGCCCAGGCGGCGGGGACGATCCCGGTCGATGTCGGGGCGCTGGGCGCCGACGCGTATGCGATCCCGGCCCAGAAGTGGCTGCTCGGCCCGGAGGGGATGGGCGCCCTGTGGGTCGCGGCCTCCGCCCTGGAGCGCATCCAGCCGTCGGTCGCGGGGTACTTCGCGTTCGACGCGCCGGGGGTCCGGCCGCCGTTCCGCTGGTTCCCCGATGCTCGCCGGTTCGAGAGCGGGAGCCGCCACCAGCCATCCGTGCTCGGGTTCGCGCGGAGCTGTGGCTGGCTCGCGATGCACGTCGGGCTCGACTTCGTCTATCGGCGCTCGGCGGCGCTCGCCGCAGGACTCGCCGATGCGCTCACCGCCACGCCCGGGGTCGAGGTCGTCACGCCGCGCGACCATCTCGCCACGATCGTGACGTTCCGGATCGCGGGCTGGCCGGCCCAGGACGCGCTCGACGAGCTCGGCCGCCGCGCATTCGCGATCGCCCGGGTCATCCCGGAGACGGACTGGCTCCGCTGCAGCGTCGGGTTCTTCAACACGGAGGCCGAGCTCGACCGGGTCGTGGCGACCGTCGCGGAGCTGGCCCGGTATACGCCCGACACGCTGCCCCGGCGCCCGACGGTCACGATCCTCGGCCAGGACGCCTGAGGGGGTGGCCCGACCGTCCGGCCGCCGGCCCGCGGTCCGCCAGCGCTCGTGGCTGGGCGTGCGCTGGCGGCAGTTCCGGAATGCGCCTCGTCCCGTCGTCCGCGCCGTGGCGGTGAGCCTGGGCGTCGCGACCGTACTCGGGCTCGCCTATCTCGCATACGACGTGGCGCTCAGCCGCGGAGCCACGTTGCCCGGCGGCGACCTCCGGACCCTCGCGGTCACCGCGTTCATCGCCATCGTGCTCGCGGCCGGCAGCGTCGTCACGTATCTCGTCGTGCCGCTGCCGACCGGCGCGAGCGATCGGGTCGTGCGCACGCCGTGGAGCGCGGCGCTCGGGCTGCTCGCCGCGGCGCCCATCGCCTACCTGGCGCTTGTCCTGGAGAGCCAGGTCCTGAAGCCACTGTTCGTCTGACGGGGGGCCGCCCAACGCCCGTATAGGCCGATGGTCCTGCCCGCGCGAGGGTGCCGGCGCACCACCCGGAACGTGGGGTGCCGAAATCCACTGGTTGACAAGTACCATGACGCGGTACCCTCTTGGCGCTATCATGCGTTTTCCTTGGCCGGGGTCGCCGGTCATCGCCTCACCCGGTCGGAGGGCCTTCCGTGCCCCAGGAAGTGCATCACGTCGCTCTCCCAAAGCTCTACGGGCAGCCGGCCTATGCGCGTCCCCCACGTGCCGTCGAGGTGCAGGCCCGCCCGTTCGACCCGGATGAGCTGCCGCTCACGGTGGAGATGACCGAAGAGGAGCGCGTGGCCGCCGCCAGCCTGCCGGGGCGGCCGTACGCCGGCGGTGGCGACGAGCCGCTCGTCAACGGTCACGACGGGTCGCTCAGCCCGCGACCGCTGCGCCTCAAGAAGCTCGCGGCCCGCATCCTCGGCGGCGACTAGGCCCGACCGGATCCACGACGCTGCGTCGGCCCGCGGCCATGACCGCCGGTCCGGACGTCTGTGCACGACCGTCGCACGGGAGCCGGGTGCTAGCATCCGGCTCGGCGGGGGAGTAGCTCAGCGGTCAGAGCAGCGGTCTTATACACCGCCTGTCGGTGGTTCGAGTC
This sequence comes from Candidatus Limnocylindrales bacterium, assembly GCA_036382135.1. Taxonomy (GTDB): domain Bacteria; phylum Chloroflexota; class Limnocylindria; order Limnocylindrales; family CSP1-4; genus C-114. Next base: position 6,535 of record DASVIK010000012.1, read on the forward strand.
CACCCTCCCCTACCAGCGTGCCGCGCCGTCACCGGTCCACCGCCCCGAGGAGCCAACGTGGGACCGCCGCTCGCCGCGGGCATCGCCGCGATCGCCGCGGCGCTTGCCCTTCTCACCGCGCGCTACGTCGCGACGCGGCGGGGGACCGTCTTCACGGATCGCATCGCCTGGCTCGTGTGCGCGCCGATGCTCTTCAGCGGGGCGGTCTTCGTGGTCGTGGGTCTCACGCTGCTGCCGACCGTCCTGGTCGCCGGCCTCGTGCTCTTCGGCTGGGGTGCGATCCACCTGGGCATCGTCGCGGTCACCCTGGCCCGGATGTCGCGCACCGGGGCCGACCCGGGGACGCCCGACCGACCTGCGCCATCGCTCACCGGGCCGCTGGGCGACCACATGATGGCGGCCTACGGCCTGCTCGCGGTCGGCCCGCTGGTCGTGCTCATCGGCCTGTTCCTGGCCTTCGCGCAGGGGCGGAGCTAGACCGGGCGGGGCGACGCCTCAGCGCGGGCCGAAATACTCCCGCATCGGCTCGAAGTAGCTCTCCTCCCAGCCGCCCCGCTCGTAGTCGAGCTGGCCGTCGGGGACGTTCGTGTGGCGGAGCCTGAGCTTCGTTCCGCCCTCGACCGGCTCGAGCAGCACGTCGATCTGCGAGTCGGCGTCGGCATCCGCGAACTCGCTCGTCCGCCAGGTCTGGACGATCTGTTGCCCGGGCACGAGCGCCAGCGTCCGGCCGGTGATGTACCCGTCCCAGGCGTCGTACGCGCCGCCGGCCCGGGCGTCGACGTGCGCCTCGGCGCCGGTCATCGCGCTGTGTCCGTCACTCGTGATCCACGCCTCGTAGACGGCCAGGGGCGACGCGGGCAGGACGGTGGTGAGCTCGAAGTCGTAGGCCATCGCGGGGTCCCTCAGCCGTCGGCGACGGAGCCGATCCGCTGTCAACGCTGCTCCGGGCGCCCCCGGACGTCAAGGCCCAGGTCGCCCGCGCCGCGGCTCAGCCGTCGCCGGTCGGTGGGCCCACGTCGATCCGGCGCCGGAGCGATTCCACCGTGGCGCCGTCCCAATCGCCCTCGATCCACCATGTCGCTCCCGCATCGGCGAATGGGCGGACGGCGGCCGACGCCAGGGCGGCGTCGGACGGTGTCCGGCCCTGGGCCACGATCTCGAACGGACCGGCCCCCTGCGCCGGGTCTCGTTCGCGAGCCACGTATCCGGCGATCGTCCGGATCTCCGCGGGACCCTCGGCCTGGGTGACGATGCCGTCGTAGCGCAGGACCCGGCGCATCGAGCGTTCGTGCGGCCACACCCCCACGACCCAGATCGGGATCCGCGGCCGCTGTACCGGCGTGGGCCGGAACGTCATCGGCCCGAAGCGGTAGTGGCGGCCCTCGAAACCGAACGGCTCACCACTCCACAGGCCCTCGAGGATCTCGAGCGACTCGTCCAGCATCTCGGCGCGGATGCGGGCGTCGGTGGGGTCCCCGACGTTCCCGAACGCTCCGTCGTCGAGCGCGCCAAGCCCCACGGGGACCACGAGCCGGCCGCCCGAGAGGCGATCGAGCGTCATCGCTTCGCGGGCGAGCTTCCACGGCCGGCGTCGCGAGGGTGGCGTGACGATCGCCCCGAGCCGGACGCGCTCGGTGCGCATCGCCATCGCGGCCATCACGACCCACGGATCGAAGGTCTCGGTCTCGCCGATCGCGATGCCATCCCAGGTGAAGACGCCGTCCCAGCCGGCGGCCTCCGCCTCGCTGGCGAGCTGCGCGGCGGTGCGCGGATCGCCGGTCGTCACGATGAACCCGGACTTCACGAGTCAGAGCCTGGGTGGCAGGCCGAACGCCGGGAACAGCTCGGCGCCGAACGTCGTGATCTCCGCGATCGACCCGCCCTCGATGCGCAGGACGTCGAACTTGAACGCCCGGAACTCGGCGTCGCCCGGTCGACGGAGGTAGCTCGCGGCCGTCGGCTGCCGATTGGCCCGGGTCGCCACGAGGCGCCAGTCGCCGCCCAGCTCCTCGCCGAAGGCCTGCTCGAGGAGGGGCGCGATCACGCCGATCCCCTCGAGAAGGTACGGACGCGGCGGCATCGTGATCCGGATGTCCTGCGCGGCGATCGCGACGGCCGCCGCGGCATCGCCGCGTTCGTGCGCGTCGATGAAGCCCGCGAGCAACGCCCGCTCCTCGGCGCTCGGGTCCCCGGCTGACCAGTCTGCGCGGCGGGCCGGCAGATGCTCCTGCATGGTCGCGCGCGCCCGCTGGAGGGCGCTGTTCGCCGCGACCACGCTGGTCTCGAGGAGGGACGCCGTCTCGCTGGCCGGCCAGCCGAGGACGTCGCGCGCGATCAGCGCGGCGCGCTGCCGCGGTGGCAGGACCTGCATGGCGGCGAGGAACACGAGTTCGATCGTCTCCCGCTTGATGACGACCGCGTCCGGCTGCTCGTCGCTCGGGGCGACCTCGTCCAGCAGGCTGTCGGGGTACGGCTGGAGCCACGGCACCTCGGCGAACGAGTGGATCGTCGTCAGGCGCCGCGCGTTGCGCCGGATCGCGTCGAGACAGACGTTCGTCGCGATCCGGTAGAGCCACGCCCGGAACAGGGAGCCGCCCGCGAACCCCGCCCGACCGCGCCAGGCGCGCAGGAGCGTCTCCTGCACCGCGTCCTCCGCCTCGTCGAACGAGGCGAGCATCCGGTAGCAGTGGACGTGCAGCTCCCGCCGGTAGCGCTCGGTCAGCGCCGCGAAGGCGGGCTCGTCGCCGGCGAGCGCGGCACTCACCGGGGCCGATGCATCCAACGTCATGTCCGGGTCATGCCTCCGGCTTCGTCCGCCTGACCTCCTGGACGAGCCACGTGTTGCCGTCCGGGTCCTGGAAGGAGAGGAACGAGTTGTAGCTCTGGCGGTCGGGATCGGGCCCCGGCTCCTGACCTCCCTCGCCGAAATGGAACATCTCGCTGGCGTCCACACCCCGTTCGATGAGCTGGGCCCGGGCGGCATCGAGATCGGACACACAGAGGTGCAGGCCGTGCAGGGAGCCCGGCGCCATCTCGCTGTTCTTCATGATCGCGATGGAGCACGCGGAGCCCGGCGGGTTCAGCTGCACGACCCGGAAGTCGTCGCCTGCGCTGTGGTCGACGTGCAGATCGAAGCCGGCCTGCTCCATGTAGAAGGTCTTGGCCCGGTCCACGTCCGCGACGGGGACCACCACGAGTTCGAGCGTCCAGTCCACGATGCCGCCTCTCTTGATCTCGGTCGGGTGACCGATGTTCTGCACGTAGAACGACGGCGCCCGTGGAAACTCATCGGTCCTCCGATGAGGCCCCCTGAGCGTGCTCGACGGCGGCCGGTTCCGCAAGCGTCCGCCGAGACGTCGCGCATACGGGCGCCGCCTAGGCTGGCCGCGCATCCGCGAGACGGAATCGAGGCAGCGGAGGGGTCGTGAGCATCAGCACGCCGAACCAGGGCCCGAGCCTGCTCCAGCGTACGTCGGACAAGCTGGAATCCGGTGCGGCGACCCGGACGGAGGCCCCGGCCGCGTCCGCCCCGGTGGAACTCCCCGAGATCGACTCGACGACGACGGGCGTCGTCTTCGTCCACGGGATCGGCGACCAGGCCCGGGCCGAGATCCTCCTCGGCTGGTCGCGCCCGATCGTCCAGGCCGTCGCCGACTGGGCGTCGTCGCGCCCTGCCGAGCCCGACGGGCGGACCTGGAGCAGCGATCGGGTGGTCCGGAGCCAGATCGACTTCGATGGCTCGGGCATGCCGCTCGTCACGATCCGGGTGCCCCAGACGACCGACGGGAAGGAGCGATTCCCCGCCCAGACGTGGGTGATGACCGAGGCGCGCTGGGCCCAGGACGTCGAACCCCCGACGCTCGAGACCATGATCGACTGGTGCGGGCCGCGCGGGGTGGTCGCGACGGTCGTCGAACGGATCGTCGAGCGATCCATGGCCTCCGAGAGCCGGGTCAAGGCGGCCGCGATCGCGCGACAAGCCGCCGCCGCGGCGCCGGCGGCCCGCCGGCCCGTGCCGGCGGCCCAGGTCGCCGCGGCGACGGCCGATCCGCGCAAGAGTGCCGGGCGAGCCCTCGCCGAGATGGGCCTGTCCTCGATCGTCTCCGTCGTCGTGACCTTCGGGCTCCTCGGCTACGCGCTCGCCCGCACGGTCGCCGGCGTCATCCCGTACAAGCCGCTCCAGGATGCGCTCGCCCGGATCTCGCTCGACTCGTTCCTCACCACCTGGTGGGGCGACGTGTACGTGCTGCTCGACGATCCGGTCCAGGCCGCGAACATCCGGGGCCAGGTCGCGAAGACGATCCGGGCCCTCCGGGCCTTCGGCTGCATGCGCATCGTCGTCGTCGCGCACTCCGGGGGCACGATCGTCAGCTACATGGCGCTCTCCGATCCGGCCCTGTCCGAAACGGCCGACACGCTCGTCACCCACGGCCAGGCGATACAGATGGGCCGGACGATCCACACCGCCGAAGGCGAGATCCGGACGAGCCCGGGGGTCAGGATCGAACGCGGCCTGCCCCTCCGGATCGGCCGCTGGCGCGACTTCCACGCGACCCACGACCCGGCGCCCGCCGGCCGGCTCGAGGAAGCGGACCCGGCCACCCCGCCGGCCCCCGGCATCGTCTTCGAGGACACCGAGGTCTGGAACCGGATGAGCATCGCCGCGGACCACGGCGAGTACTTCTCGAACGACGAAGAATTCGTCGACGAGCTGCTCACCGAGATCGAGACGGTCGGCCGTCCGGGAGCGCCATCGCGCTTCGCCCCCGAGCGCGACGCGCGGATCGAACGGCGGCAGCAGCGCGTCTTCACCCTCGCGCTGTGGCGGCGGCTGATGTTCGTCGTCCCGCTCATGGCGATCATGACGGCGTTCCTCACGCCGTCCGAGGGGCTGATCCCGGAGCTGCGCGACGCCGCCGGCTCGGTCGCGACGTTCCTGCCCGGTTCGAGCGAGCTCATCTCGGCCCTGCACGGCCTTCTGCCACCGCCCGGCGAGGCCTGGTTCCTCACCGCGGCTGCCACGCTGTTCGCCGTCCTCTACATGCTCGCCATCGTCCAGGCCGTCCTGCCCATCGGCCGCTCGGAGATCTGGCCCGGGTGGCGGAAGGTGGTCTTCATCTTCCTCGACTTCGGCGTGTTCTTCGTGGGCCTCGCCGTGGCCCTCGTCGTGCGGGTGGTGGCCGCGAACGATCCCGCCCGGGGCGTCTCCACGTTCGTGAGCCGGCTCGGCGACACCCCGCTCCAGTACGGCTTCCTCATCGTCATCGCGATCTTCCTGGTCCTGGCGGTGGGGCCCCTTCGACGGGGCCTCGACACGCTGAGCCGGAAGCTCCCGCTCGCAACGAGGCTGGCGGTCGTCATGGGGGCGCTCGTCGTCCTGGGGATCGCGGTCGGCGGGATCGTCATCGACGAGAACATCCGGAAGGTCGTCTCCGCCTCGGGTGTGGCGATCGTCATGTTCCAGGTGCTCGCCCGCATCGGGGCCTGGCGCTGGGCGCGCTGGGACGAGTCGGAGCGATCCATCGCCCGTCGCCGCTCGGACGTGCCGTTCCGTCGATGGACCATCTGGCTCGAGTTCCTGCTCCTCGGTTCGGTCGTCACCGGCGTCGGGCTGGCGATCGGACTCGGTCGCCTCAGCCTTCTCGGCGCGAGCGGCGCGGCGCTCGGGATCCTCCTGGGGGCGTTCGTCATCAGCGATGTCGTGGGTCGCAAGCCGGCGGCGGCCGCGTCGCGGGCCCCAGGCTCCGGCGGTGAGCGCTCCGGGTCATCTCCCTCCGGGACGACGTCGTCCCAGCCCGGCTAGGCGCGTCTTCGATCCACCGATCGCGTCGCGGG
>DASVIK010000013.1:0-1998 GCA_036382135.1 Candidatus Limnocylindrales bacterium
CACGGAGAAGCGCTCGTCGGGGTCGGCGAGGTCGAGGCCGTGGTGCGGCACGCCGCGGCGCTCGTCGAGGGTCGGCTTCGCGGTCGCCACGTCCGTTCCCCGGTAGACCTGGCGGGAGTCGGCCGAGATGACCTCCGCCGGGATGCCGTCCGCGATGAGCCCCAGCGCGAGGCGCACGGCGAGGTCGGTCTTGCCGGTCGCGGTCGGGCCACCGACGACGACGAGCGGCGGGCGCGAACGTTGCCCTGCGCCCTCGTCCGGCGCGCTCCCCTCCCCTGTCGTCAGGCGAGGATCCCCCGCAGGCTGTACGGGCCGGCCGCCTCGATGCGCACATCGACGATGCTCCCGACGATCTCCGCGGGCCCCGCGAGGTGGACCAGCCGGTTCTCCCGTGAGCGGCCGGCGAGGCGGACCCAGCCGTCCGGCAGCGGCACGGCGAAGGGGTCGCGGCCGGCGAGCGTCGCCGCGGGCGGCTCGGCGCCCTCATCGTCATGGTCGTGGCCGCGCGGCCGTTCCAGCGTGTCGACGAGGACCGACGCGATGCTCCCGAGGCGCTCCCGGTTCCGGGCGAACCCGATCTCCTCCTGGACGGCGAGCAGCCGGTTCAGCCGTTCCCGCTTCACGGCGGCCGGGACGTCGTCGGGGAGCCGCACCGCCGGGGTCCCCGGGCGCGGCGAGTAGGCGGCCGCGAAGACCTGCTCGTAGCGGATCGTCTCGAGCAGGCGGAGCGTCGCGCCGAACTGGGCGTCGGTCTCGCCGCAGAAGCCGACGATCACGTCCGTGCTGACGGCGATCCCCGGGATCGCGTCGCGGATGCGCCCGAGGCGCTCCTCGTAGTGCGCGATCGTGTACTGCCGGCCCATGCGGTGGAGGACCTCGTCGTCGCCCGACTGCACGGGCAGGTGGAGCGCCGCGCAGACGGCGGGCGCCTCGGCCATCGCGTCGACCAGGCGGTCCGAGAGGTCCCACGGGTGCGAGGTGACGAAGCGGAGGCGCGGGACGGCGGGGCTCCCGTCCGGGCCGCGCAGCGCGTCGATCGCCCGGATCAGCTCGGCGAGATCGGGCCGCGAAGCGCGGTCGATCTGTCGCCCTGCACGGCGCGCCTCGGCGACGTGGGCGAAGCGCGCCTCGGCCGGCAGGTCGTGGCCGTAGCTGTTGACGTTCTGGCCGAGGAGCGTGATCTCGCGGTAGCCGGTCGCGGCGAGCGCCCGGGCCTCGTCGACCACGGCGTCGAACGGCCGGCTCCGCTCGGGGCCGCGGCTGAACGGGACGATGCAGTAGGTGCAGGTCTTGTCGCAGCCGTAGATGATCGGGAGCCAGGCGGCGACCGCCGACTCGCGCCGGACGGCGCCCGACGCGACCGCGTCGGCGCGGGAACCCGCGAGGTGATCGGCCGCGGAGACGGCCACGCCCTTGACAAGGGTGGTTGCAGCCGTGCGCGGGGGCGCGGCGACGATACCCGGCGGCGCGGCGACGATACCCGGCGGCGTCGATCCGGCGACTCCCGCGAGGCCGACGGCGCCCTGGGCCGACGCGAGACCGAGCCGCTCGACGAGCTCCGGCTCCTCGTCGGGACGGAGGAAGAGGTCGACCGCTGGGAACCGGCGCCGGAGCCCGGCCCGGTCCCGCTCCCGCACGGCGCAGCCGGTCAGCACCACGCGGAGCGCCGGGTTCGCCGCCTTGAGCGCGGCGAGCGCACCCTGCCGGCCGATCACCTTTGCCTCAGCTGCCTCGCGGATCGCGCACGTGTTGATGACGACCAGGTCGGCCGCCTCCATCCCGGGAGCCTCCGCGCAGCCCGCGGCGAGGAGCCGTCCGGCCATCTCCTCCGAGTCGCTCCGGTTCATCTGGCAGCCGAGGGTCCAGACCCAGAAGCGCGGCAGCGCCTGGTCCTCGGGGCGGAACTCGGCGACGCGCGCATCGGCCGCCGCGGCGGGACGCGGCCCGGCGGGCGAGGCCGCGGGGAGGACGAACTCGATCACCGGCAGGCTCCGGGTC
>DASVIK010000014.1:0-9507 GCA_036382135.1 Candidatus Limnocylindrales bacterium
GTCCTCGCCCTGGCCGTCGCCGCGATCCTCCTGCGACCGGGCGCCGTCCCGCCGACCGGTAGCTCGCCGTCCGCAGCCGTCGTGCCGAGCGCGAGCGCGCCTTCGTCCGAGACCCCGACGGCCTCGCCCGCGGCGCAGGTCTCGCCCTCTGCATCCACGCCTGTCCCCACGCCTCATACGTCGCCGACACCACCGCCCGTCGCAGGCGCACGGGTCCCGGCCGGCTTCCGCCCGATGTCCGTGACCTTCATCTCAGCCGCCAAGGGCTGGGTCCTGGGCAGCGCCCCGTGCGCGACCGGCCGGTGCCCGGCCATCGCCCGGACGCTGGATGGTGGCAAGACCTGGACAGCGGTCAACGCGCCCGGGACCACGATCGGCGCCGAGCCCTCCGTCGACGTGAGTGGCACGGGCATCGTTGGGCTGCGCTTCGCCAATGCTCGTGATGGGTGGGCCTTCGGCCCGGAGCTGTGGTCGACCCACGATGGCGGCGCAAGCTGGACACGCCTCGACGTGTTGTCGCACGCCCCCGTCGTCGCGCTCGAGAGCGCGAACGGTTCGACCCATGCCGTGGCGTTCGACGGTGCCCAGGGTTACCGGATCGCCTCGAGTCTCATCGGGACCGATAGCTGGACGACCTCCCCGGTCTCGATCGCCGTCGGAGCGGGTCCCGTCCCGGTGATTCAGCTGGTCCTGTCGGGCGCCTCCGGATGGGTGCTCGAAAATGACCGCGTGGTCACCGGCGGGGCACGCCTCGTCGGCGGGGCGTGGCGAACGTGGCAGCCGGTGTGTTCCGATGTCGTGGGTCCCGCGTTCATCGACGCCTCCGCCCCGAGCGATCTCGTTGCCGTCTGCGATGTGGGCGCGTGGAGCAACGCGCTCGGTGAACACCTGTATGTCTCGCGCGACGCCGGGGTCACGTTCAAGGAGACCGGTGTCGCCACGCCATTCGACATGGCTTCCGGGGTGGCAACGCCGAGCCGGTCGACGGTCGTCGTTGCCGGCTTCGACACGAAGGGGGCGGCCATGGTCGGCTCGTTCGACGGCGGGCACACGTGGGCCAAGGTCTTCAGCTCTGCCACGGTCTCCCTCAGCGGCCTCGGGTTCACGACCACCACGCAGGGTGTCGTGGTGGCGACGGCGGCGAACGGGGCCAGCCAACTGCTGATGACGCACGACGGCGGTCGGACCTGGTCGGCGGTCACCTTCTGAGACGCCCGGATCTCGTTCTGTTCGATAGGAGTCAACAGGATCTGGATCGATGGGCCCTTCGAGCACCCGACGCGAGACTCGGGCCGGGGATCCGAACGCGAGTCGAGCGTGACGGAACGCTGGCACTGGTCGCTTCGGACCCCCAGCCCGCCCGGGCGAACCTCCAACGCGACCAAGAAGCCCTTCGGTGTCTACTCCTATCGAACATCAGGGCCGATCGCGGGCGGTCGCGGCCCGGGCCGCCTCACGTAACCCGCCCCGCGGCCCGAGAGCCCCGGCTCACGTAACCCGCCCGAAAGGTGGGTCGGCCGAGACTGCCGGCATGAACGGCACGACACGACCCTCCGCCACCACCCGGGCGCGGGCCCTCGCCCGCCTGCGCACGCTTACCATCGGAACCGCGGTCGCGAGCTTCGCCGGCGTCGCCGGCTTCGGCGCGATCGCGGCCGTGACGTACTCCGGAGTCCAGGCCGCCCCGGTGGCCGATGCCGGCACCGGCACGACGACCGGAACGACCACGACCACGACGACAACGACCTCGACGCCGACCCTCCAGGCCACCGCCACGCCGACGCCGGTCCGAGTCCGCGCGCAGGTCACGACCGGCTCGTCGTGAGCGGCGTCCAGGCGGCCGACTGGCGAGCGCTCGGGACGAGCGTCCACCTCCTCGTCACCGACGGTGAGCTCGAGCCCGCCCGGCGGGCGGTGGCCGACCTTCTCGACGAGGTCGACCGTGCCTACAGCCGATTCCGACCCGACAGCGAGCTCAGCCGGCTCAACGCAGCGGGAGGCCAGCCGATGGCGGTCAGCCCGCTCTTCGGCACGGCCATCGAGACTGCGCTCCGAGCCGGCCGGTTGAGTGACGGGCTCGTGGACCCGACGGTGGGCCGGGCGATGCGGGCCGTGGGGTATGACGCGGACTTCAGCCGCGTCGCCGCGCGCGGCGAGCCCCTGACACTGCGCCTCGAACCCATCCCCGGCTGGCAGGCCGTCCGGTACGACGCGTCCCACCACAGCGTGACGCTCGCGCGCGGCGTCGAGCTCGACCTCGGGTCAACCGGCAAGGCGCTCGCCGCGGACCTCTGTGCGGCGGCCGCCCTGACCGCCATGGGTCGCGGCGGCGTCCTCGTCAGCCTGGGTGGCGACATCGCGACCGCGGGCGACCCGCCGGATGGCGGATGGCGCGTCCTGGCCGCCGACGACAGCTCGACCCCGGCCGACGCCGATGGCGAGGTCGTCGCGATCCGGGGCGGGGCGCTTGCGACCTCCGGCACGACGTCGCGACGCTGGACCCGGGGCGGAGTCACGCTCCATCACCTCATCGATCCGCGGACGGGGCTCCCGGCCGAGGGTCCGTGGCGGACCGCGTCGGTCGTCGCTGCCACGTGCGTCGACGCGAACATCGCGGCCACCGCGGCGATCGTCCGTGGCCGGTCCGCCGTTCCGTGGCTCGAGGGCCTGGGCATGGCCGCCCGGCTCGTCTCGAGCTCCGGCCAGGTGGTTCGCCTCGCCGGCTGGCCCACGCCGCTCGCCGGCATGGCAGCGGTCGGGGTCGGCGCGGGCGCGTAACCGAGTCGAAAGGCTCCCCGCCCGAGACTGGCGACGCGCCCCCGGCCTCGACGTTCGAGGCCACGGCCAGTCGAGGAGATGACCCGGTGAACGACCAGATCCTGTGGTTCGCGGCACGCGGGGCCGGCGTGGTCTCGCTGCTCCTGTTCAGCGCCGTCACCTGCCTCGGCATCCTGACGGTCATGCGCTGGCAGAGTGCCTCCTGGCCGCGGTTCCTCACCGTCGAGCTGCACCGCAACCTGGCGCTCCTGTCGGTCGTGTTCCTCGTCATCCACATCGTCACCGCGATCCTCGACCCGTTCACGGCGCTCGGCGTGCTCGCGGCGGCGGTGCCCTTCACCTCGAGCTATCGGCCCCTCTGGGTCGGGCTCGGCGCGATCGCCCTCGACCTGCTGCTCGCCCTCGTGGTCACGAGCCTCCTGCGCGCCCGGATCGGGCAGCGCGCGTGGCGCGCGGTCCACTGGCTCGCATACGGCGCCTGGCCGCTCGCGGTCGTCCACGGCATCGGCACGGGCTCGGACACCTCCGCCTGGTGGATGCGCGGCATCGACATCGCCTGCGTCTTCGCGGTCGGGGCCGCCGTGACCTGGCGGGTCGCCGCCGGCCGCTCCAACCGCAGCCGGCTCGCCGGCGTCGTCGTCGGCCGCGGGCCCGCGGCCAGGGGTGCCTGACATGACGTCTCCGTCAGCACAGACCCGGCTCCTCGCCGGCCCGACCCTCAGCGCAGGCGCCGAATCGCGGCGCGATCACCTGGCCCGCCTCGGGCCGCTCCCGTCCGCAGCCGCACGCCGCGACATCATCCCGACCCTCGAGGCGAGCGGACTGCTCGGCCGCGGCGGCGCCGGCTTCCCGGTCGGTCGCAAGTGGCGGACGGTCGCGGAGCGGGCCGCGGGCGGGACCGTCGTGCTCGTCAACGGCGCCGAGGGCGAGCCGCTCAGCGCCAAGGACCGCGCGCTCATGACCCTCCGGCCGAACCTGGTCCTCGACGGCGCGCAGGTCGCGGCCGACGCGGTCGGTGCCGACGAGGTGATCCTGTACGTCGGGTCCGCCCACGTGACCGCCCGCTGGTCGATCGAGGCGGCCCTCGCCGAGCGAGGCGGCAGCCTGACCGTACCGACGCGGGTCGTCCAGGCGCCAGACCGTTACGTGGCCGGCGAGGAGTCCGCCGCCGTCCACTTCGTCAACGACGCGGACGCCCGACCGACGACCACGCCGCCTCGACCGTTCGAGCGTGGGATCGGCGGCCGGCCGACGCTCGTCCAGAACGTCGAGAGCATCGCCTACGCGGCGCTCATCGCCCGAGCGGGCGACGACTGGTACCGGGCCGCGGGCCGTGCCGACTCCCCGGGGACCGGCCTCGTGACGGTGTCCGGCGTGGCGCGCCCGGGTGTCCGCGAGATCGAGCTCGGGGCGACGGTCGGCGAGGTGGCGCTGGCGGCAGGCGCGGGGCGCGACGCGGCCCCGGCCGTCCTCATCGGCGGCTACTTCGGCGGGTGGGCGACGCTCGACGAGGCGTGGGACCTGGCTCTCGATCCGGCCGGGCTGCGTGCCGCGGGCCGGGCCTTCGGCTGTGGCGTCGTCTCCTTCCTGGCGCCCGACACGTGCGGTGTGACTGCCACGGCCCGGATCATGGATTACATGGCGGGCGAGAGCGCCGCCCAGTGCGGGCCGTGCGTGTTCGGACTCCGCGCGATCGCGGACGCGACCGCGCGACTCGCCGGCGGCACGGCCGGGTCGGACGACCTCGCCCGGATCGAACGCTGGAGCGGCCAGCTCGCCGGCAGGGGAGCCTGCCGCCATCCCGACGGAGCGGTGGGCCTGCTGGCCAGCGCCCTGCGCGTCTTCGGCGACGAGTTCGTCCGCCACGGGGCGGCGCGCACGTGCACCGTCGGCGGACGCCGACGGGTGGCAGCGTGAGCCGGCCGATGGCGACCCTGGGCCCCCCGGCGAGCGCGTCGGCGACCACTCCCGCCCACGCCTCCACGCTCGCGCGGGCCTCCGCGCCGCCCCTGGCGCTCCGGGTCGACCGCATCCGCTGCGACGGCTACGGCATGTGCGCGGAGCTGCTCCCTGAGTTCATCGTGCTCGACGAGTGGGGCTATCCCATCGTCCGTCCCGGTGCCCTTCCGGGCGACCTCATGGGCCTCGCCCGCCGGGCCGTCGACGTCTGTCCCGTCCTCGCCCTGGCACTGCGCGAGTACCAGGACCCTCCCCCTGTCCGTCGAGTTCCGGCGGTGTCACCGGAGCGTGAGCCGGACCATCGGGCTATACGTTAGCGGCGCCGGATATGGGAGAAATTGCGGCGACAGTACCGCAGTGACTCCCTGGACCTTGCGGGCTGCCATTTCATGAGGGCGACCCGACACGATGCAGCCCAACGAGGCGACGGCGGGGCCCGCGACTCCGAGCGCGTCGGCGCGGGATGCGCGCATCGGGCTTCTCCTCGTCGTCGCCACGGCCGCGATCGCCACGCTCGTGGTGCTCGCGACCATCCTCCCCGGCGGGCTCGGTGGCCCACGGGCCGATGCGCAGCGGGCCGACGACGTCGCGGTCGCGGTGGCCGGCTCGTTCCGCGCGGACCTTTCGAGTGCCGTCGCGCTCGCCGGCGACCTTGCCGGCGACCCGACCGTGGGCGCGATCCTCGCCAAACCGGCCGGTGCCCGGCCCCCGGCGCCACCCGCGTCGGTCGCGGACGCGGCCGACGAGCTCGAAGGGGCCGCGCCACAGGTCGTGATCGCGGACGCCCACGGCGCGGTGCGCCTCGCGTTCACGCCCGCCGGCGGTGCTCCGACGCCGGACATGTCGAACAGCGACCCGGTCGCCCTCGGTGCCCCACCGGCCGTCCTGCCCGTCGTGGTCGACGGCCAGGGGAACCACCGGATCGGCGTGCTCGCCTCGATCGGCGCCGGGCCGGGCAAGGGCGGATCCGTCCTCATCTCGGTCTCCATCGAGGCCGTCCTCCGCAGCTCGTCGTCGGCCGGCGCCGCCCTCGAGCTCGTGGGTCCGGCAGGTGCGCGGATCGCGCACAGCGACCCGGCGCCGGCCACGGGCCCCGGTGGCGCCGATCCGTCCGCCGCGACCGTGACCGCCACCTCGACCCGCGCCCTCGCCGGGCTGCCGGCGGGCTTCCCCGCCTGGTCCCTCGTCGTCCGGCTGCCCATCCCCACGAGCGGCGGATCGGGTGAGCCCCTGCCGATCCTCCTCGCCCTCGCCGCCGTCCTCGGCTGCACCGGGATCCTCGGCGCGTTCCTGGCGCTCCGTCCGGCCGGCCGGCTCGCGACTACGAGCAACGAGCTCCAGCGCAAGTTCGCCGAGGTCGCCGAGCAGGCCTACCTCGACGTCATGACCGGACTCGGCAACCAGCGCTCGTTCCAGGTCGAGTGCGACCGCCAGCTCGAGTTCGTCCGGCGAGGCCGCCTGCCACTGACTCTCGTCGTCCTGGACCTCGACGACTTCAAGCGGATCAACGACACCGACGGGCACAAGGTGGGCGACGAGCTCCTGAGCGCCTTCGCGCAGGTCATCGAAGGCTGCATCCGGCGCAGCGACCGTGCGTTCCGGATCGGCGGCGACGAGTTCGCGATCCTCATGCCGGGCACCGATGCGGATGGCGCCCAGATCCTCACCCGCCGCCTGCTGGCGAGCGCCCTCGAGCCGCCGGCCGGCAACAGTGTCCGCCGGCGCGCGATCTCGTTCTCGGGGGGCATCGCCCAGGCCTCGCCGAAGTCGGACGGTCGGATCGAGCTCTTCTCGCAGGCCGACGCCGCGATGTACTGGTCGAAGCGCCACGGGCGGACCCTGATCTCGATCTTCGATCCCGAAAAGCATCCGCTGCCCACCCGGGTCAGCGCCGACCTCGCCTCCGCGGTCGCCGAGGTCATCGAGCACCGCTCGGTCCGGGCGGTCTTCCAGCCGATCGTCCAGCTGGCCACGGGCCGGGTCATCGGGTACGAGGGACTCGTGCGGCCGACGGCGCACCCGTTCATGGACGCCGGGAGCATGTTCGCCGCGGCCGAGGGCGGCGGCCGGACCGCCGAGCTCGACTACGTCTGCCTCGAGACCGTCGCCGCCGCCGCGGCGTCGATCCCGGCCGACCGCTACGTGGCCATCAACCTGTCGCCGCGTACGCTCGAGGCGCCCGAGTTCAACGCCCTCGCCCTGTGCCGCCGGCTCGCCCGCCTCGGCCTGCCGTCGCAGCGGATCGTCCTGGAGCTGACCGAGCGCGAGGAGATCGAGGACCTGGCCCGGCTGCGGCGCGGCCTCGAAGCCTGCCGCGCGCTCGGCGTGCGCGTCGCCGCCGACGACGTCGGGGCCGGGAACGCCGGGCTGCGGCTGCTCAGCCTCGTCCCGTTCGACGTGGTCAAGATCGACCTCTCGCTCGTCCAGGACGCGGTGACCCACGAGACCTCCGCCGAGATCCTCGCCACGCTGCGCGACCTGGCCACCCGCCGGGGCGCGGTCGTCGTCGCCGAGGGCCTGGAGACGCAGCAGCAGCTCAAGCTCGTCCTCGCGGCCGGGATCGACGCCGGGCAGGGTTACCTCCTCGGCCGCCCAGGCGAGGCGACCGACGCGCAGCCCATCGACATGGAGCGCCTCCTCTCCGCCGAGGTGCGCTTCGGCGCGTCGTTCGTGGAGCACACCGCGCGCTAGTCCGACAGCTGCCCCGACGCTGTCACGCGCTCACCATCGCTGCTACGCTCTCCGCCCCGCCAGACGCCGGACGAAGGAGCGATCGCGATGGGCACCGACCGCACGAAGTTCATCCTCGACGAGGACCGCATCCCGCGGGCCTGGTACAACATCGTCGCCGACCTCCCCACGCCACCTGCGGCCGTGCTCCATCCCGGCACCGGCCAGCCGGTCGGACCGGACGACCTGGCGCCCCTCTTCCCGATGGCGCTCATCGGCCAGGAAGTCAGCGCCGAGCGCGAGATCGAGATCCCCGAGCCCGTTCGCGAGGCGTACCGGCTCTACCGTCCGAGCCCGCTGTACCGGGCCCATCGGCTCGAGAAGGCGCTCGGGACGCCGGCCCACATCTACTACAAGTACGAGGGCGGCAGCCCGTCCGGCAGCCACAAGCCCAATACCGCGCTGGCCCAGGCGTTCTTCAACAAGGAAGCCGGCGTGAAGCGGCTGGCCACCGAGACCGGAGCCGGCCAGTGGGGCTCGGCGCTCGCATTCGCCGGTGCGTACTTCGGGCTCGAGGTCAAGGTCTACATGGTCCGGGCGAGCTACGACCAGAAGCCGTACCGGCGCAACCTCATGGAGGTCTACGGCTCCCAGGTCGTGGCCAGCCCCTCCCCGACGACCGAGTACGGCCGGAAGGTCCTGGCCGAGACGCCGGACAACCCCGGCTCGCTCGGCATCGCGATCAGCGAGGCGGTCGAGGATGCCGTGTCGCGCGACGACACGAAGTACAGCCTCGGCTCGGTGCTCAACCACGTCCTGCTCCACCAGACGGTCATCGGCCAGGAGGCGATCGAGCAGATGGCGCTGGCCGGTGAGGAGCCGGACGTCGTCATCGCCTGCACCGGCGGCGGCTCGAACTTCGCCGGCATGACGTTCCCGTTCATCGGGCGCGGCCTGCGTGGCGGCCCCAAGCCGCGGGTCATCGCGGTCGAGCCCCAGGCGGCCCCGTCGCTCACCCGCGGCGTTTACCGCTACGACTTCGGGGATACCGGTCAGATGACGCCGCTCGTGAAGATGCACACCCTCGGCCACGACTTCATCCCGGAGCCGATCCATGCCGGCGGCCTGCGCTACCACGGGATGGCACCGCTCGTGAGCCTGCTCAAGGAGCAGGGCCTCATCGAGGCGCAGGCTGTCCACCAGCGGGCCACGTTCGAGGCCGGGGTCCGGTTCGCCCGCACCGAGGGCATCCTCCCGGCGCCCGAGCCGACGCACGCCATCAAAGTGGCCATCGACGAGGCGGTCAGCGCCCGCGAGGAGGGCCGGCCCAAGGTCATCCTCTTCAACCTGTGCGGCCACGGCCACTTCGACCTCTCGGCGTACGAGCGGTACCTCGCCGGCGCGCTCGAGGACTTCGAGTACCCGGCCGAGAAGGTCGCCGAGGCGCTCCGGGCACTCGATCTGCTGCCCGTCTGAGGGGTCGGGGGCGACCGCATTCGGGGCCGCGCCGCGAGTCGCGTGACGGCCCGAGGAGTGACCCCTGCTATGGTGCGGGACGTGGACGTCGCCGCCCCGACCCTCGATCCCGGCCGCTTCCGGGAGCCCGTCACCGGTGAACCGCTCGAGGCGCGCTGGCTCGGCCGGATCGCCTATCGCGATGCGTGGGCCCTCCAGCACGAGCTCGTCGAGCGGCGGATCGCCGGCCGGATCCCGGACCAGCTGCTCCTGCTCGAGCACCCGGCCGTCCTGACCCTCGGCCGTCATGCGGAGGACGGTCACGTCCGTGCGTCGGCCGAGGAGCTCGCCGCGCGCGGCATCGAGCTCATCCACGTCGAGCGCGGTGGTGAGGTCACCTATCACGGGCCTGGCCAGCTCGTCGCGTATCCCATCCTCGCCCTGTCGCGGCGCGGTCTTCTCCTGCGTCCTCTGGTTCGGGCGCTCGAGGCGGCGATGGCGGAGACGTGCGCGGCCTTCGGCGTCGCGGCCGGGCGGCGCGAGGGGCACCCCGGCTGCTGGTGCGATGTCGACGCGGCGGCGCCGCGCAAGATCGGCGCTCTCGGCATGCGGGTCGAGCGCGGCGTGAGCTACCACGGGATCGCC
>DASVIK010000015.1:0-3444 GCA_036382135.1 Candidatus Limnocylindrales bacterium
CATGGCCGCCGCGTCTCCGGCGGCGCTCAAGATCGCCCGTCAGCGAGCGATCCGCGAGCTCGTGGCGCGCTCGGCGATCGGGAGCCAGCAGGACCTCGTGGACGCGCTCCGGGGCCGGGGCATGGACGTGACGCAGGCGACCGTGAGCCGCGATGTCGCCGAGCTCGGGCTCGTCAAGATCAGCCGGGCGGACCGGCATGTCTATGTCGCGGCCGCCGACCTGGCCGGGAGCGGGCCGCCGTCGTCGGACGCGCTGCTCCGGCGCCTGCTCGCGGACATCCCCGTGCGGGTCGGCCGCAGTGGCCTCATCCTCGTCCTTACCGCCCCGCCGGGCACCGCCAGCTCGATCGCCCAGGCCATCGACCAGTCGACCCTGACCGACCAGGAAGGCACGTTGGCCGGCGACAACACCCTCCTCGTGCTCTTCGCCGATGAGCCGCGCCTCGAGCGCTGGCTTGCCCGGTTCCGCGCCCTCGGACCGGCGTCCGACGCGGAGACCGCTGCCGCAGCCGGCGGAGCGCGCGACCTCATGGGCGCCGCCAGCACCGCCGGCGCCGCCGGCCCATCACCGAGCCGTCCCTCACCCAGCCCCGGATCCCAGGAGGACTCCCGATGAAGAAGGTCATCCTCGCCTACTCGGGAGGACTCGACACCTCCGTGGCCGTCGCCTGGTTGCGTGAGCAGTTCGACGTCGAGGTCGTGACGCTCACCGTCGATCTCGGCGGCGGCTCCCTGCGCCCGGGCGTGGAGCGCCGGGCGATGTCTGCCGGCGCGTCGCGCGCCTACGTCGTCGATGCCCGCGAGCGGTTCGTGACCGACTTCGTGTGGCCGCATCTCCAGGCCAACGCGCTCTACCAGGGCGTCTACCCGCTGGCCACGGCCCTGGCCCGCCCGCTCATCGCCCAGCTCCTCGTCGAGGTCGCCCAGCGCGAGGGCGCCGACGCGGTCGCCCACGGCTGCACGGGCAAGGGCAACGACCAGGTCCGCTTCGACGTGGCCGTCCACGCTCTCGATCCCGGGCTTGAGGTGGTCGCCCCGATGCGGGTCGGGATGGGCCTCTCGCGCGAGCAGGAGATCGACTACGCGGCCGAGCGAGGGATCGAGATCCCGATCTCCAAGGCGTCGCCGTACTCCATCGACGTGAACCTCTGGGGCCGCTCCTGCGAGACCGGCATCCTCGAGGACCCCTGGGTCACGCCCCCGGCCGACGCCTACGAATGGACCGTCGTCGCGGGCGAGGCGCCCGACCCGGTCGAGGTGACCATCGCGTTCGAAGGCGGAACCCCGGTCGCGCTCGACGGCGAGCGCCTCGAGCCCGTGGACCTCGTCGAGCGCCTCCACACGCTCGGTGGCGCCCACGGGGTGGGCCGGATCGACCACGTCGAGGACCGGCTCGTCGGCATCAAGAGCCGCGAGATCTACGAGACGCCGGCCGCGACGATCCTCCACGCCGCGCATCGGGCGCTCGAGGGCCTGACGCTCTCGAAGGACACGCTCCGCTTCGACCGGCTCGTCGCGGACGAGCTCGCCCAGCTCACGTACGACGGGCTCTGGTTCAGCGCCCTGCACCGCGACCTGCGGAGCTACGTCGCGTCATCGCAACGCGTCGTCTCGGGCGACGTGCGGATCCGGCTCGACCACGGCCAGGCGGTCATCGCGGGCCGGCGGTCACCGCTCTCGCTGTACGAGAAGACGCTCGCGACGTACGACGCGGACGATGCGTTCGACCACGCTTCGGCCGTCGGCTTCATCGAGATCTTCGGCCTGCCGCTGCGAACCGAGGCCGCCCGCCACGGCGCCGTCGGCAAGCACCACGGGGCCGCCTGGTCGTGGACGGAACCGCTGCTGGCGTCGCTCCCAACGACGGTCGAGGACCGGGAGCCCGCCGGGGCCCGCTAGCGCCCCGGTCGGGCCGGGGTCACTTCGGCATGAGGCACGAACGTCACCCGGCTGCCTCGCGCCGGAGCCGCGCGTAGCCCGGCTTGATGACCTCGTCGATGAGCCGGAGGCGCTCGTCGAACGGCAGGAACGCGCTCTTGATCGCGTTGAGCGTCAGCCACTCCATCTCGCCGAGGCCGAGCCCGATCGCCGCGTCGAGCGCGGCGAACTCGGACGACAGGGTCACGTTCGACATGAGCCGGTTGTCGGTGTTGAGCGTGACCCGGAAGCGCAGCCGGCGGAGCAGGTCGAAGGGATGCTCGGCGATCGAGGCCGCCAGTCCCGTGTGCACGTTGGAGGTCGGGCAGAGCTCGAGCGGGATGCGCCGGTCGCGCACGTACGCCGCCAGGCGACCCAACGCGGCGTGCCCGTCCGGGCCGATGGTGATGTCGTCGACGATCCGGACGCCGTGGCCCAGGCGCTCGGCACCGAGCTCGAGCGCCTCCCGGATCGACGGCAGACCGTAGCCCTCGCCCGCGTGGATCGTCAGGTGGAAGCTCGCGTGGGTGAGCCGCCGGAACGCGTCCGCCACCAGGCTCGGCGGGTAGCCCGCCTCCGGGCCGGCGATGTCGAAACCGACCACCCCGCGATCGCGGAACCGCAGTGCGAGGTCGGCGATCTCGAGCGAGCGGTCGGCCTGGCGCATCGCCGTGGCCAGCGCCCGGACGATGATCGGGTGGCCCGTCGCGGCCGCCCGCTCGGCCCCTTGCCGGAAGCCGTCGAGCCACGCCTCCGTCACGGCGTCGAGGGAGAGGCCGCGCTCGGTCGAGAGCTCGGGCGCGTAGCGCACCTCCGCATAGACGATCCCGTCGGCGGCGAGGTCCTCGGCGCATTCGCGGGCGACCCGGGCGATCGCGTCGGACGTCTGCATCACGCCGACGGTGTGGGCGAAGGTCTCCAGGTACAGCTCGAGCGACTTCCGGTCGGCGCCCCGGGTGAACCACCGGCCGAGCTCCCCCTCGTCGGTGGTCGGCAGGCCCGCGTAGCCCGTCTCGGCCGCCAGCTCGATGACGGTCCGCGGCCGCAGGCCGCCGTCCAGGTGGTCGTGGAGCAGGACCTTGGGCGCCCGGCGGATCGTCTCGAAGGTCAACGGCATGGTGCGAATCTAGCGCGCGGCCCAGCGGACGGGAATGCTGCGCACAGGCCCCGCGCATGGTACGGTCCCGAGCGCGGCGTCTCCAGCCCTGGACCTCCGCCGCATCCAAAGAACACATGGGGGAAGCAGATGCGCCTGCACCGTTTGGGCCTGCGCTCGGGCGCAGCGCTCCTGGCCGGTCTGCTCATGGCCGCCTCGGTCGCCGGAGGTACGCTCGCCGCCCCTCGAGGATCGGCGACCGTCGCGTCCCCGAGTGGCAACGCTCCCTCGGCGGCGCTGTCGAAGCTCCGGTCACAGCTGAAGTTCACGCCTCAGACGAGCAGGTCGCGCGGGTCGGTGAACGTCCGCAGGCTGGCGGCGCAGGCTCCGAAGGCCCGCCCGACCGGGCACCTGCCCTTCCTGACTCGCAC
>DASVIK010000016.1:0-7498 GCA_036382135.1 Candidatus Limnocylindrales bacterium
GTCCTGGGTGTCGATCGGCGCGGAGCTACCCGGCCGGGATGAGGCGCTCACCCGGCGATGCTAGCGCCGCGTCGGAGCAGCAGACCTGATCCAGCCGCGTCCGCCGCGGATCGGGATCGGCGGCGACAGCGCGAGGAGGAGGGTCCGGCGGCGTCGTCAGACGCGCCGGACCCGGAAAGGATGGACGATCCGTCGCCGACCCAGCGGCGATGCCCCCCGGGCGGTCACTTCGGGAGGGGGATCCCGCTCTCGCCGGCGAAGACGACCGCGGCGGCGACGAGGGACAAGAGGGCGGACAGCGCGGTAGCGGCGAACACCGGCAGGAATCGATGGGCACGCGTCATCGGAGTACCTCCTAAAGGTGGTAACACCACGGCACGACGGTGATCCGTCTGGGGGGTGCGGTGGCTCGCGGTTATGGTAGGCTCGACCCGTGCGGGAGTCAAGTATTACTAAACATTTGGTCTGCGCGCCGGACTCGCCCCTGGCCCAGGCGATCGGGCGGGAGCTCCGCCGCCGGCGGCTTGTGGCTGGTCTCAGCCAGACCGAGGCGGGTCGCCCGTTCAGCCGCGCCTTCGTCTCGGCCGTGGAGCACGGCCACGTGGTTCCGTCCCTGGCGTCCCTGTTCCACCTCGCGGGGCGGCTGGCAACGGATCCGGCCAGCCTGCTGGATGCCGTCAACACCGAATCGACCGGCGTGTACAATGCCGCGTGTGGACGTAGTAGCAGTACGGCAGCGACATCGCGTCGTCGTGGACGACCGCCCTCTGGCGGCAAGCATCGGCCTGCGCTTGCGAGCCGCGCGGCGGCGCGCCGGGCTCACCCAGCAGGTGTTGGCCGGTGAGCGCTACACCAAGGCGTACATCAGCGCGCTGGAGACCGGGGTCGCCAAGCCGTCGATGGCGGCGCTCAACTACCTGGCCGGCCGGCTCGGCATGCCCGCCTCGGCGTTCATCGCCGACACGGAGACGGCCTGGACGCGCCTCGACGCGGATCTGCAGCTAGCCCAGAGCGATTTCGCGGCGGCCGCCGACGGGTACGGAGACCTCCTCGCCGCAGAGCCCAATCGCGCCGATCGGGCGGGGTTGCTCGCCGGCCTCGCGGAGGCGCTCGTCCGGCTCGATCGGGGCGCCGAGGCGATCCGGGCCGCATCCGAGTCGATCGCGATCTACGAGGAGCTGGGCCGGCCCGCGGAACGGATCAACGCCCAGTACTGGCTCGCCTCGGGTCATCATGCCGTTGACAACGAGGACGAGGCGCGAAGCCTGCTCCGCGAGATCCTCGACGCGACGCGAGCCGACGATCCGCCCGATCCCATGCAGCGCGTCAGGATCCTCATCGCCTTGGGCATCGTCGAGATGGGCGCGGGCCGGAGTGAGGCAGCCGTCGCTTACCTTCGGGAGGCGGACGGTCTCTCGGGCGAGCTCGACATCCGGCGGCAGGCGACCTTCCTCTACGCGATCGCGACGGCCTACCGGCGCGCCGGCGACCAGGAGGCCGCCATCCGGGCGGGCACCCAGAGCCTGGCCCTGTTCAAGAGCGCCGAGGCCGGGATCGAGTTGGCCGGGATCGCCAACCACCTCGCCCTCGCGTACCTCGATAGCGGCAGCCGGGACCGGGCCGCGGAGATGGCCCGCCTCGGTCGAGCATCCGCCATCAAGGCCAGCGACAGCCGGCTCCTCGCCCACATCGCCGACACGCAGGCGCGGATCGAGCTTGCCGGCGGCGATCTGGCGACCGCCTCACGACACGCGGACGAGGCGATCGCGCTGTCCCGACGGACCGAGAATCGGCCGGCCCTGCTCGATGCGATGGTGACGAAGGCGCGGATCCTGCTCGACGGGGACGACGCGCTCGCCGCGACGGCGCTCCTGGCCGAGGCGGCCGACATCGTCTGCACATCCGGGCCGGTCGGGCGCCGCAAGGACGTCCTCAGCGCCTGGGCCGACGCGCTCGCACGCTCGGGCGATCATGCGCGCGCCTACGAGGTCATGCGCGAGGCCGTCCAGCCCGCTCGCTGACCGCGTTCCCTTCGCGGACGAGTGCCCGTCTGCCCTCCGAACGCGCTCCACGCAGGCCCCCCGTTCGGCCATGATGTACCCGTGACCGACGAACGAGCCGCACGCGAAGCCATCGTCGCCGCGGGCCGGCGCCTGGGCGCGCGCGGGCTCGTGGTCGCGGCCGAGGGCAACTTGTCGATCCGGCTGGGCCGCACGCTCCTCGTCACGCCGTCCGGTCGTCGCAAGGACGAGCTCGCGCCCGATGACATCGTCGAGGTCGATCTCGATCCGCCGACCGATGGAACCGGGGGCGCGGCCGGGAGCGGCGGGCGGCCGAGTTCGGACCTCGCGATCCACCGCGCCATCTATCGCGCCCGGCCGGATGTCGGGGCGATCGCGCACGCGCATCTCGCCGCCTCGCTCGCCCTGACGATCGTGGGGCTCGCGCCCGACCCCGCCGACTTGCCCGAGACGGCAGCCCTGCTCCCCCGCCTGCCCTACATCGCCTTCGCGCCGGCCGGGAGCGAGGTCCTTGCCGCCGCGGTCGCGACCGCGTTCACGGATCGGGGCACGACCGGGGAGGTGGCACTGGCGAACGCGGTCCTCCTGGAGCGCCACGGGTCCATCGCGGTCGGGCCGGACCTCGTGACGGCGGGCGACCGGCTCGAGCTCGTCGACCTCCTGTGCCGGGTCCACCGCGATGTCGTCCTCCTGCGCCGGGCGCACGGGAACGGCACCGACGGCTGACCCACCCGGCGCGGCATACTGGCCCGGCGCGCCCACGCCCAGAGCGCCGGAGAGAGGAGTGATCGCATGGACCGCAAACTGACCGCAGCGCTCGTCGCGGAGGCCGTCGGGACGTGCCTGTTCTTCGTCGTCGGGGCGGGCTCCATCGTGCTCGGAACGTTCGCCCCTCCCGGCCCGGGCCTGCTCGGGGTCGCGCTCGCCCACGGCATCATCCTCGCCGTCATGGTGTCATCGCTCGGTGCCGTCTCGGGCGGCCACTTCAATCCAGCGGTCACGTTCGGGCTGTGGATCGCCGGCAAGATCGACGCACGGCATTCGGTCCTGTACGTCGTCGCGCAGCTCATCGGCGCCGCCGCCGCGGGTGGGATCCTGCGTCTCGCGTTCCCGGACGCCTGGCAGGAGACGCACATCGGCGTGCCTGCCCTCGCCGCGGGCGTCAGCCCGGCGACCGGCATCGCCCTCGAGGCGATCATGACCGTCGTCCTGCTCCTGGCCGTCTTCGGGACCGCGGTGGATCCGCGCGGCCCACGGATCGGCGGCTTCGCCATCGGCCTCGCGATCACCGCGGATATCCTCGTCGGCGGACCGGTGACCGGCGCGGCGATGAATCCCGCGCGCTGGTTCGGCCCCGCCGTCGCCTCGGGCTTCTTCGACAACGCCTATGTCTGGATCTTCGGCCCGCTGCTCGGAGCGGCGCTCGCGGCGATCGGCTACCGCTGGCTGTTCAGCCCGGAGGCGATGGCGGACTGAGCTCCACGGCCGGCGGCGCTTCGTGCGCTTCGGCCGCCGCGCCGACCACTTCAGCTGCCGCGGCGGCCGCGGCCGCCGGCATCACGGGCAGGGACCGGCCGCCCTCCACGAGCCAGCAGGCGGCAGACTGGCCTCCGCCGATGTCGAAGAGGGGCGGCTCCGCCTGGCGGCACCGGTCGAACGCGAGCGGGCAACGCGGGTGGAACCGGCAACCGGTGGGCACGTGGGCCGCATCGGGCGTCTCGCCCACGAGGATCGTCCGAGCCGCGCGCGTCCCCGCCGCGGGTGGCGTCGGCGTGGGAGCGACCGACACGAGGGCCTTCGTGTAGGGGTTGTGGGGCTGGTTGATGACCTTGTCGGCCGGCCCGATCTCCATGATCTTGCCGAGGTACATGACCGCGATCCGGTCGGCGATCACCCACGCGAGCGAAAGGTCGTGGGTGATGAACACGTAGGTCAGCCCGCGCTCCTCGCGCAGGTCGAGCATGAGCCGGAGGAGCTCGGTCCGGATCGATACGTCGAGCATCGAGACGGGCTCGTCCGCGACGACGAGCTCCGGGCCCATGACGATCCCGCCGGCGATGACAACGCGCTGGCGCTGACCGCCGGAGAGCTCGTGTGGATAGCGGAACGCGTACTCGCGGGCGGGTCGCAGGCCCGCCGACTCGATGGCCCGGAAGACCCGCTCCTCGCGCTCGGCGAACGACCCGCCGAGATGATTGACCACCAGCGGTTCCGCGACGAAGTCGTAGATCGTCTGCTTCGGGTTCAGCGTCTCGTACGGATCCTGGAAGATGATCTGGACGCGCTTCCGGTAGTCGCGCAGCTTCGAGACACCCCACAGGTCGCTGACATCCTGGCCCTCGAAGATGACCCGGCCGGCGGTCTGCTTCGTGAGCTTCACGATGACCCGGCCGGTCGTCGTCTTGCCGCTGCCCGATTCGCCGACCAGCGCCAGGACCTCCCCCCGGCGGACCGACAGGTCGATCCCGTCGACGGCGCGGACGACGCCACCGGGTCGCCGCATGAGCGTGTCGACAAGCCCGCCGCGGACCGGGAAATGGACCTTGAGCCCCTCGAGGCGGAGGATCTCGCTCGGGCCGGCGGTCACGGCCGACCCGCTCCCGGTCCGGCGATGGGTTCCGCGGATGCGGGGACGGCCGCCGTGACGGGTCGGCCGACGCCGTCCGCCGTGTAGAGATGGCAGGCGACACGGACTCCGTCGTCGAACGTCAGCTCCGGCGGCACCACTTCCTCGCAGACCGGCATCGCGAACGGGCAGCGCGGGTGGAACCGGCACCCGGACGGCGGGTCGCGGAGGTCGGGCGGCGAGCCCGGGATGACGTCGAGCGCCTTGCGGTCGGCGTGGATGTTGGGGAACGCGCCCAGCAGCTTCTGCGTGTAGGGGTGGCGAGGCGCCCGGAAGACGACGTCGACGCTGCCCTCCTCGGCGACCTTGCCCGCATACATGACCATCACCCGGTCGCACGTTTCGGCGATCACCGAGAGGTCGTGGGTGATGAGGATGAGCGAGAGCCCGAGCTCGCGCCGGAGGCGCTCGAGGAGCTCCAGGATCTGGGCCTGGACCATGACGTCGAGGGCCGTCGTCGGCTCGTCGCCGATGACCACGGCTGGATCGCACGCGAGGGCCATCGCGATCATCGCCCGCTGGCGCATGCCGCCCGAGAGCTCGTGCGGGTAGGCCCGCGCCCGGGCCCGCGGGATGCCGACGAGCTCGAGCAGCTCGCGCGCCCGGCGGCGCGCCTCTCCCGTCGGCACGGACAGGCGCTGCTCGAGCGGCTCGGCGATCTGGTCGCCGACCCGGCGGACCGGGTTGAGCGCGTTCATCGCGCCCTGGAAGACGATGGAGATCTCGCGCCAGCGGTAGCGCCGGAGCGCCTTCTCGGACTTCCCGACGAGGTCGATGCCGAAGAGCTTGACGCTCCCTTCCACGATCCGGGCGTTGGCCGGCAGCAGGCCGACCAGCGAGAGCGCCGTCGTCGTCTTGCCGCAACCGGACTCGCCCGCGATGCCCAGGGCCTCGCCGTCGTTCAGGGTGAACGAGACGCCATCGACGGCGCGCACCGTGCCCGAGTCGAGGGTGAAGTAGGTGCGCAGGTTCTCGACCACCAGGAGCGGCGCGTCCGGATCGGCCTGCTTGGGCAGCGGCCACTGGCGCCGGCCGCGGATCTCGGCCTTGCTGGAGCGCGGTGCCTGCGTCGTCATCGTCGGCCTTGGAGGCGGGGGTTGAGGATCTCGTCGAGCGCATTGCCGACGAGGGTGAACGCGAGCACGACGAGCACGATGCAGGCGGACGGCGCGACGACCCACCACCAGGCGCCGAGGGTCGTGGCGCCGGCCGTCTCCGCGTCGTTGAGGATCTGGCCCCAGGAGGGCTGGAAGGGATCGCCCAGGCCGATGAACGAGAGCGTCGTCTCGGTGAGTACCGCCCCGGCGAACGTCAGCACCGTGTTGGCGATGATGAGGTTGATGACGTTGGGCAGGAGGTGCCGCCGCATGATGTGCGCGCCGCCGGACCCGATCACGCGCGCCCGGTCGACGAAGGCGCGCTCCTTGAGCGACAGGACCTGGCTCCGGACGACCCTGGCGGTCGAGGCCCAGCTCGTCAGGCCGATGACCACGACGATGACGATGAGGGTGATCCGGATCCCGAAGATCTCCGCGTCCGACCCGACGATCTCGAGGATGATCGGCGCGAGGATCAGGGCGAGCACGAACGTCGGCAGGACGAGGAACAGGTCCGTGATCCGCATGAGGATCCCGTCGATCCAGCCGCCGAAGAAGCCGGACACGATGCCGACCACGGCACCGACGACGATCGTGACGATCGTGGCCAGGAGGCCGATCGCCATCGACACGCGGGTGCCCCAGATCGTCAGGTTGAGGACGCTCCGACCGAGCGAATCCGTGCCCAGGAATTCGTGCACGCTGGGCGGCTCGATGTGCTTGCCGGTGGCCGTCGTCACGGTCTCCAGCGGGCCGACGAAGAAGCCTGGGGCGATCGCGAGGACGGCGAAGATCGCGAGGACGACGATGCCTGCGACGCCCGCCCGCTTCCGGGAGAACTGGCGCAGGAACGAACGCGCCGACCGCAGCCGGAGGCGCCACCGTTCGCCGCGGAGCGACGCGGGGGTGTCGACGGTCGCGGCCACTACCGGACTCTCGGATCGAGGAAGGCGTACAGGACGTCCGCGATGAGGTTGGCGATCACGACCGTGATGGAGAGCAGCAGGAACGCGCCCTGGAGCACCGGGTAGTCGCGGGCGCCGAGCGCGTCGATCGTCAACGACCCGAGACCGGGCCAGTTGAACACGACCTCGACCGTGATCGCGCCAGCCACGACGTAGCCGAGGTTGATCGCGACGAGGGTCACGGCCGGCAGGAGGGCGTTGGGGAGGGCATGGGCGCGCAGGATCCGGGTGTCGGCGATCCCCTTTGCCCGGGCGGTCGTGATGTAGTCCTCGCTGAGCGTCTCGATGACCGACGAGCGCATGAGGATCGAGTACTGGCCGACGAGGCCGATGGCGACCGTGACCAGCGGCAGCGTGAAGTGCGCTAGGAAGTCGATGATCCGGTCGAACGGGCCGTCGTACTGCGCCCCGAGGGTCATCATCCCGGCGACGGGGAACCAGTGGAGCGCCGTTGAGAAGACGACCAGTAACAGCATGCCGATGACGAAGTACGGCATCGAGTAGAGGATCAGGCTGATGCCGTTGCCGAACAGGTCGATCGGCCCGCCCCGTCGCCAGCCGGTGTAGGCACCCAGGGCGAGGCCGATCACGGCCGCGATGATCTCGCCGACGCCGAACAGGATGATCGTGGGCCAGAGGTGCGTCGCGAGGACGTCCACCACGGGCTGGTCCTCGAACTCGAGCGAATAGCCGAGGTCGCCCTGGACCGTGGAGCTGACATAGGCGATGAGCTGGTCCGGGATGAGCGGCTTGTCGAGGCCCCAGCGCTCACGCGTGGCCGCGAGGACC
>DASVIK010000017.1:0-4627 GCA_036382135.1 Candidatus Limnocylindrales bacterium
GGCTGACCGCGCCGGCCTCGACCGCCAGGCGGTTCATCTCGCGGATGACCGACTCCGTGAAGCTCGCCGCCTTGGCGCTGATCCGCTCCATCGACGGGAGTGTACCGGGCCGAACGCCCTAAACGGCGACCGAATGTCAGACGAGGTGGCGGGGAACGACCTCGTGCCAGGTCCGCTCGAAGAAGCGCTCACCGTCGAGGTCGACCTCGAGGCGCAGGTCGAAGGTGAACGTCGTGGCGTCCGAGGTCGTCCGACCGGTCGCCCGGATCTCGGTCGTGAAGGCGTGTTCCCGCCAGCGATACACGACGTCGTTGTCGAGCGTGGCGCGCGCCGGGTCGTCGTGGAAGGCGGTCATAGCCAGGCGCTCGGAGCTGAAGAGCGCTCGTCCGTCCTCGAGGACCGTCGTGCCGCCTTCGTAGACGTGGACGGTGACCGATCCGGTGATGACGTCCTCGCCGACCCGCCAGACGGGCGGCTCCTCGTCGCCCGATCCCACGTCGCGCAGGTCGACCGGCGGCCCCACCTCGGCAGGTGGAGTCGGACGGATCGCGGCACGTGCCCGTGCGCCGAGGATCGGCAGGACGATCCGCGACGGCGTCGCGGGCCCGCGGTGGATCGTGAGCGTGACCGGCAGGGGCGAGGGCCAGACGATCGGCCACGCCTGGGTCGCGACGCTCACCCGCAAGCGGTGGCCGGCCAGCCACCGATAGCCGAGCGCCCGGAGCGGTACGCGGACCGTCTCGACCTGGCCGGGGACGAGCGGCTCGGGCGTCTCGTCGGAGTGGCGGTGGGTCAGGTTCAGGATCCCGGAGCTCACTTGCGCGGACGTGCCGTCGGGCGCCACGTCGGTGAGGCGGACGACGACCGTCGCGATCTCGGCGTCGGCCGAGACGTGTAGGACGGCCTCCGGGAAGCCGAGGGCGTCGAGCGGTTCGTCCAGCGGGTCGGAGGTGTACGTCAGGCTGAGCGCTTCGTCCGGGCGGAGGTCGCGGGCCAGGCCGTTCGGCGCTCCACCCGCGCCCCAGGACAAGGGCCCGGCGGTACCCAGGGTGGGCCGATGGCGGACCTGGTCGGAGCCTGGCTCGCCAGTCTCGGTGCCCTGCGCGTCGCCTTCGACGAGCCGGCCGGCCATGGGTCCGCCGTCCTCCGCGAACCGCCACGCCCTGGGTTCCGTGCCCGGGATCGGGTAGGTGTCGGCCCCCAGCCACTCCCCGTCGAGCGTCGCCGGGAAGGCGGTCGGCGGCGACCACCGGCGATGGAACCAGCGGGCGGCGGGGATGGGCAGCGTCGGCGGGCTTGCGACGCCGCGCAGGTGGCGATCGAAGAACGCGAGCATCTCCGGCATCCAGCCCAGGGTCGGACCGGGCTCGCCGCTGTCGGGCAGGCCGTGGCCCCACGGACCCGACACGAGGAGGCGCTCGGGCGACTCGGTGCAGCGCTCCTGCATCCGGAAGGCGGGATCGACATACGAGTCATGCCAGCCCGTGTAGTGGAGGATGGGCACGTCGATCCGCCCGTAGTCCGGGGCGAGCGAGCCTTGGAGGTAGTACGGCCCGTCGGTCTGGTGACGCAGCCACTCGAGGGTCCATGGCGGCGTCGCCTCCAGGCGTGCCCGCCACTCGTCGCGCCAGGCCGCGCCACGGAACGACGGGTCGGGTGGCATCGCGTTCATCGCGACCTGGCTCACGGCGTACTGGGACTGCTCGCTGACGGTGAGGCAGCCGCCGCGGTAGTGGACATCGTCTCGGTAGCGATCGTCGGTCGCCATGATGGGCACGATCGCGCGCAAGTGGGGCGGTCGGAGGGCGGCCACTTGGATCGCCGTGAACCCGCCGTAGCTGATGCCCCACATCCCGACGGCGCCATTGCACCAGGGCTGGGCAGCGAGCCACTCGACGGCCTCGAAGCCATCCTGGGTTTCGTCGGCCGTGTACTCGTCGAGGGCGATGCCCTCGCTGCTCCCGGTGCCCCGGACGTCGACGCGACAGAGCGCGTGGCCGCGCGCGGCCAGCCACTCGCCGCGGGCGACGTCGCTGTTGCGCCGCCAGTTGTCCTTGCCGTACGGGATCATCTCGAGGATGGCCGGGAATCGCTCCCGGGGCACGTCTGCGGCCGGCTCGGGGATCCAGATGTTGGCCGACAACTGAACCCCGTCGCGGGTGGGGATGCGCGCGTCCCAGACGACTCGGAACGCATGGTGGTCGGGCATGCGCCCGAGTCTACGACCGCGGACCGGCCCGGCAGGGCGCCCGTTGCGGCCTGACCTTCAGCGGGTGAAGCTGACGTGACGCGCCGTCGGACCTCGAGGGCCGAAGCGGCCAGGAGCCTTCACCGGGCGAAGGGACTCGGGATGGCGGCGCCACGCGACCCACGGATCGACCGATCCTCTTCACGTGACGAAGGGACTCGATGGTCATCCGACGCGGCTGGCGCGTTGGCTTCACCACGTGAAGACCCGACCGTGGAACCGTCATCCGTTGAAGGTTTCGGGCGGTCGGCCCGGGGCTCGCGGGGTGCGACTCGCTCGCAGGGTGCGACTCGTCAGCGAGCGGGCTGCAGTGTTGCGCCCAGTCGGACGGGGGCGCCGGGCACCGGCAGGAGTGGCACGATGAGGGCGGATCGATGAAACGAGACTCTGACCTCATCGTCGTCGGGCTCGGCGCCTTCGGCAGCGCCGTCGCCTACTGGGCCGCGCGCGCCGGGGCGCGCGTACTCGGGCTCGAACAATTCGAGCTTGGCCATCCCAACGGCGCGTCCAACGATCATTCGAGGATCATCCGCCTCAGCTATCACCGCCCACTATACGTGCGGTTGGCGCGCCGAGCGTACGCGACCTGGGCCGATGTGGAGTCTGCGTCGGCCACGACGATCGTGACCCGCACCGGCGGGCTCGACGTCGCCCCGCGCGGGGCGACGATCCCGCTCTCCGACTACTCGGATTCGATGGCCGCCGAGGGCGTGCCGTACGAGCACCTCGACGCGGCCGAGATCATGCGCCGCTGGCCCCAGTGGCGGCTCACCGACGAGCACCACGGCCTCTACCAGGCGGACGGCGGCCTGGCCGACCCGATCCGCGGCAACGCCGCCCACCGGTGGCTCGCGAGCCAGTACGGCGCGACGTTGCTCGACCGCTCGCCGGTCACCGGCCTGCGCGACGTCGGGGGCGAGATCGAGGTGGTCGCGGGCGGCGTCGCGTACCGGGCCGGTCGGGTTGTGCTCACGGCCGATGCCTGGACCAACGACCTGCTCGCCCATTTCGGGCGACGCCTGCCGCTCACGATCACCAAGGAACAGGTCACCTATTTCGCCTGCCCGCGACCCGAGGACTTCGCCCCTGACCGGTTCCCCGTCTGGATCTGGATGGACGATCCGTGCTTCTACGGCTTCCCGACGTATGGCGAGGCCGGACCGAAGGCCGCCCAGGACGTGGGCGGCCGGGAGACGACGCCCGCCGAGCGCACGTTCGAGCCGGACCCCGACGCCTCCGCCCGTCTCGGGGCGTTCATGGCCCGCCACCTGCCCGGCGCGGTCGGGCCGCCCATCTACACGAAGACGTGCCTCTACACGCTCACGCCCGACCGCGATTTCGTAGTCGACCGGCTGCCCGACCACCCGAACGTGCTGGTCGGGCTCGGGGCCGCCCACGGGTTCAAGTACGCCTCGGTCATCGGGCGGATCCTGGCCGAGCTCGCGATCGACGGGGCGACGGCGTCCGCCACCGAGATCGCCGACTTCCGGATCGACCGGCCGATCCTCCTCGAACCGCATCCGGCGACCTCGTTCATGGTCTGAGGCGGCCAGTCGCGTCGCGACTCCGCAGACACGCACGGCACGTTGCGCCCGATGCGCCACGGCCGTTGACCGCGCCCCGAGCCTGTGCCATCCTCGCGCACCGGTCCGCCGCTGCGCGGTGGCCGTTGAGCGCCCGGGGAGGGCGGTCCGAGACGGGTCCGATCCGGGTGGCCGGCGGGCCCTGGAGGAGGAGAGCCGGATGCCATCGCGCGCTCGCCTGTCGTTCGCCCGTCTGATCGCGGCCCTGGCCGTGGCGCTCGCGTCCCTGCTCCCGGCCGTGGCGCCGGTCCATGCGGCGGACAAGCACATCCTGAAGGTCGGCACGATCGAGAAGCTTCGATCGCTCAACCCCTATCAGGCCGCCTACTTCCCGGACTACGAGACCTTCGAGCTCAACTACAGCCTGCTCGTGGACATCGGGCCGAACCTGGAACCGGTCCCGGGCTTCGCCGACAAGTGGTCGCGGTCCCCAGATGGCAAGTCGTGGACGTTCCACATCCGGACCGGAATGAAGTGGTCGGATGGACAACCCGCGACGGCGGCCGATGCCTGCTTCAGCTACGGCCTCGACATCGACGCGATCAAGAACGACACGAACGTCGGCAACGGCTATATCGACCCGGCACTCAAGGATGCCCGGGTCACGAAGGCCGAATGCCCCGACGCCGAGACGATGCTCCTCTTCACGGACGATGGCACGACCAAGGTCCTGAAGACGTCGATCCCGATCCTGCCGAAGCACATCTTCAGCAAGGAGACGTACAAGACGATCGGCGACGCGGCCTTCAAGCCGCCGCTCGTGGGCACCGGCCAGTACACCGTGGCCGATTACACC
>DASVIK010000018.1:0-8055 GCA_036382135.1 Candidatus Limnocylindrales bacterium
GGAGGAACTCGGCGCGGACGACGAGCGCGGCAAGGTCCGTCTGAAGAGCCGTCGCCCGGTCCGTCGACGGCGCCGGGACGAGATCGGCGGGTGAGACGTACGCGTTCGCGAAGCCGCGCACGGTGGCGGCATCGGAGCCGACGATCGACTTGAGCGCCGTCGTGGAGAACCCGCCCGACACGACCATCGCCTGGCCGAGCGCCGTCACCCCGATGATCGTCAGGAACGCGCCGAAGACGAGGATGAGAAGCACAGGTCGACGGAGACCGACCTTCGCGCGGGGCACGGGCAGACTCCTCTGAGGCACCGGGAAGCGCGGCGAGCGTAGGCCCGGCGTGTCGCCCCGCCTATAGGCCGGAAGTCCGTCGAGCGGGCACGCATGCTGGATCCCGATGCGGCCGCCCCACGACCGGGCGTCCGGTCTGGCACCGCGTGCGAGGGCATGGGCGAGCTTTCGAAGGAGGGTCAGGCAAATGGATCGCGACCCACGCTGGGAGGGCGACGAACGGATGACAGGCGTCGCCGATGGAACGCCCATGCTCGATGCGCTCGCGGCGATGCGCGTGGCGATGAGCGAGCCCGGCTGGGTCACCGAGGATCCGGAGGCGCACCTCAACCCCAAGCTCGCGGCCTGGCTCGTGGGCGATGGTGCCGAACGCTGGGCGACGGTCGAGGTGACGACCGAGGAGCGGTGGCTCATCGTCGCGGCGGAGTGGATCCGGGTGGGCGGACGGATGGGGGACCTGCGCGCCGACGCGTTCGCCCCGATCGGCAGCTTCGCGGAGGAAGTCACCCATGTGGCGCAGCAGCGGCGCGGCGACCTCGTCGAGTTCGAGATCGCGACGGGCCAGCTCACCGCCGGTTTCGCGCCGCACGGACACCTCATCCGCCTGCGCCCGACCGGGGTCGAAGTGGAGCGGGCGGCGGCCGGTCTCCGCTAAGAAGGCCGCGTCCCCGGAGGCTGCCCGCGACCCCTGGGAGCGTGCGGAGAGCAAGGTGAAGCCCCTCGCCATCTGGTCTTGTTCCCCGCGGCGAGGGGCTTACATCTCCGGTGGGGACCGTCTCCCCCGAGAGGGAAGGGCACTCGGCCGACCCACCTGATCTGCCGGCACAGGATGCCAAGACGGATGGACCGCACGTGAGGATGAAATCACGTACTTGACTGCCGGTCCATCCACGCTGGCTTCATGCCTGGCGCGGGGCATCTCATGAGGGGCTCGCGGATGGCGGTCGGACGACGGATCCGGGCGAAAAGGACGAACGACCCGGCGGGGGGGCCGAGTCGTTCGTCGACGATGGAAGGCGGGCCCATCAGCCCGACCGGCCGCGGCGGTCCCAGAAGTCGCCTTGACCGACTGAGGGGAGGAGGAAATCCCGCACACCCTCGCTCGTCACGGGCCACCATACGCGGAGCACCGGTTGGGCCGCGAGGATGGAAACCCGGCAAGGGGTCGCCTAGAATGCGTTAGGTGGGGACGACCGCGTCAACAGAATCTCAGCTGGTAGTCATCGGCTCCTCCGCGGGCGGGATCGAAGCACTCACCCGGGTCGTGGCAAGCCTGCCCTCCGACTTCCCCGCCCCCATCGTGATCGCCCAGCACCTGGACCCTCGCCGGCCGAGTCATCTCGGCGAGATCCTGTCGCGCCACGCGACGCTGCCGATCAAGATCGTCGAGGAGGCGGCGGCCCTCGAGGACGGGGTCATCTTCGTCGTGCCCTCCAATCGGCACGTCGAGATCCTGGAGGGTGAGCTGCGCCTCCGAGCGGCCAAGCCGGGTACGATCGCGCCCTCGGTCGACCTCCTGCTCGAGACGGCGGCGGCCGCGTTCGGGACGGGCCTCACCGCCGTGATCCTGACCGGCAGCGGCAGCGACGGATCGGCCGGCGCATGGCACGTCAAGAAGGCCGGGGGCGCAGTCGTCATCGAGAACCCGGCCACGGCGATGTTCCCGTCCATGCCGCGCTCGATCTCGCCGTCGCTCGTCGACGCGACCGCCGATCTCGATTCGCTCGGCGGGGTCCTGCGCGACCTGCTCGCCGTCGGCTCGGCAGCTCCGCGGGGCCGCGAGGGCCGCGAGTTCGCGGCGCTGCTCGATCGGATCCGGGAGCGGAGCGGGATCGACTTCAGTACCTATAAGACGGCGACCATCATTCGACGGCTGCGAGGCCGCATGGGCGCCACGCAGCATTCGACGATCGCCGGCTACGGGAAGCAGCTCGAGAGCGACCCGGAGGAGTACGCGCGGCTCATCAGCAGCCTCCTCATCAAGGTCACGGAGTTCTTCCGCGACCCGAAGATGTTCGACTACCTGCGCGACCAGACGCTGCCGATACTCATCGAAGAGGCCCGTCGCCACGGTCGACCGTTGCGTGTCTGGTCGGCCGGCTGCTCTACTGGCGAGGAGGCGTACTCGCTCGCGATCATGCTCGCCGAGGCGATGGGCGCCGAGACCGAGCCGCTCGACGTTCGCGTCTTCGCGACCGACATCGACAGTGCCGCGATCGCGTTCGCGCGGCGCGGGCTGTACCCGCCGGCCGCCCTGCAGAACGTGTCCGCCGCCCTGCGCGAGCGCTACTTCGTGAAGTCGGACGGCGGGTACGAGGTCGTGAAGTCGATCCGCTCGCTCATGATCTTCGGCGAGCATGACCTGGGGGCGCGGTCCCCGTTCCCCCGGATCGATCTCGTCCTGTGCCGGAACGTGCTCATCTACTTCAATCCGACGATGCAGCGGGTGGCCCTCGAGACCTTCGGGCTGTCCCTGCGCGATGGTGGCCGCCTCGTCCTCGGCCCGTCCGAGACGGTCGCGGCGATGCCCGCGCCGTATGTCGAGGACCACGCCCGGCTGCGCATCTTCCGGCGGGTGGCCGGGCCGCCGCCCCTGCCGCTCAGCCTGGCCAAGCCGCTGCGGCCGCATCGCGATATCGAGGCGCCGCTCGAGAGCGCGATCCGGTCGACCAGGCGGGAGGCGCAGATCACGGCCGACTCCACCGAGGCGGCCGAGGCGCTCCTGCTCGACCTCGGGCTCGGGATCGTCGTGGTCGACGCGCGCTACTACATCACCCGGATCAACACCGCGGCCCGGCGGATGCTCGGGATCCACGGCCTGGCCTTCGACCAGGACTTCATCCATCTCGCCGAGTCCCTGCCGTCGACCGCCGTCCGCGCCGCGATCGACGCCGCCTTCGCCGGGAAGACGACGACCACGATCCACGAGGTCGAGGCGGGCGACGTGGCGGTCGCCGGACCGGGGTTCACGGAGACGGTCATCCGGCCGTACATCCGTCGGCCCGGGACGATCGAGGGCGCGATCGTCGAGCTGACCGACACCACCCGAGCCGAGCAGGAGCGTCGGACCGGCGAGCACGCGGAACGACGACTCGAACGGGCGGCGGTCGTCAACCGCCGGCTCCTGCGCGCCAACGAGGAGCTCACCGCCCTCGTCGCCCAACTCCGGCTCAGCAACCAGTCGATGCTCCAGTCGAGCGAGGAGGCGCAGTCGGGGCGCGAAGAGGTCGAGACGCTCAACGAGGAGTTCCAAGCGACGAACGAGGAGCTCGAGACGCTCAACGAGGAGCTGACGGCGAGCGTCGAGGAGTTGCGGGTCGCGAACGAGGACCTGGCTGCCCGCACCGACGAGCTCCGCTTGCAGACGGTGGCGCTCGAGGAGCAGAAGCAGCACGCCGAGGAGGAGCACAACCGCCTCCAGTCGGTCCTCGCGAGCCTTGGCGACGCGGTCGTTGCGGTCGACCATGAGGGCCGGACGCTGGCCACGAACCCGGCGTACGACCGGCTCTTCGGCAGCCCCGCGGCCGAGATCCAGCCAGAGGACGTGGCCGGTGTCCCCCTGCCGCGCAAGGAGTGGCCGCAGCAACGGGCGGCCCGAGGGGAACGGTTCCGCATGGAGTTCGCCGTCAGCGACGCGGATGGCTCCCGGCGCTGGTTCGAGGCGGTGACCGAGCCCCTCAGGAGCCAGGATCGGACGTGGGGCGGTGTCGTCGCCATCCGCGACGTCTCCGAGCGCACGATGCGCCTGAGCCTGGAGCGGCTCATGGCCGCGGCCGGCCACGAGCTCAAGACGCCCACCGCGGCCGTCCACAACTACCTCCAGCTGGTCGAGCGGCACCTGGCCGGCGGCGAGCCCGAGAAGGCCGGGACCTACACAGCGCGCGCGCTGTCCCAGACCAGGCGCCTGGCCACGCTCATCGAGCGTCTCCTCGACGTGAGTCGGATCCAGACAGGCCAGCTCGAGCTGCGGCTCAGTGTCGTCGACCTGACCGCCGTCATCCGATCGGCGGTGGAAGTCGCCCAGGTGCTGCCGAAGGCGCCGCCGATCCATGTGACCGGCGGAAGGCGGCCGATCCTGGTCCGTGCGGACCCCGACCGGCTCGAACAGGTGTTCCTCAATCTCCTCACCAACGCCCTCGAGTACGCCCCGACCTCCGAGACGATCGACGTGAGCGTCAGGAAGGCCGGTGGCCGGGCCGAGATCGCGGTCCGCGACCACGGCGGGGGAGTCGCAGCGAAGGACCTCCGGACGATCTTCGAGGCCTACACGCGCCTCGGCAATCCCCATCGGACGCCCGGCCTGGGTCTCGGCCTGTACGTGGCGCGTGAGATCGTGACCGCCCACGGTGGGGAGATCGAGGCCGCATCGCGGGTCGGCAAGGGCACGGTGATGACGGTCTGGCTGCCTCTCGCCCGCCGGACGGACCGATGACACAGGCGCGCGATACCCAGGACCCGATCCGGGTGGCCATCGTGGAGGATCACCCGGCGATCGCCGACGGCCTGGCCGCGCTCATCCAGCTCTCCTCCGGCGTCACGGTCGTCGGCACCGCCCGGGACCTTCCGTCCGCGAGTGCGCTCATCGAGCAGGGCGCGCCAGACGTCGTCCTGTGCGACATCCGCCTGGCCGATGCGGGCGACGGCTTCGACCTGGTCCGGCGCCACCACTCGGGGCCGGCGTTCATCATCCTCAGCGCCTACTGGTATCCGAGCTACCACGTCAAGGCGGTCGAACTGGGCGCGAAGGGCTACCTGTCCAAGATGGCCACGGTGGACGAGATCGTTCGTGCCGTGGAGACCGTGGCGGCCGGTGGCAGCGCGTTCCCCGTGGCCGCCCGGCAGGCCGCGAGCGACGCGCTTCGCGTTCCGACCCCCCGTGAGATGGAGATCCTCGGCCTCGTCGCGGAGGGCCTGTCGAACGCCGAGATCGCGGAGCGACTGGAGCTGCGCGTCAAGACGGTCGAGAGCCAGCTGCGCCGGCTGTTCGACCGGTACGACGTCACGAGCCGGACGGCGCTCGTCCGGCTGGCCGTGCGGCAGGGCTGGATCGAGGAGGATCGCTAGTCCGCTCCGGCCGGTCCGGTCCGTGTCTCAGACGGGGGACGGCGGCGCGGGAACCGTGATGCCGTGCTGCGCCGGGAGCAATCGCCCCTCGCCGGCCAGCCGCCGGTAGATCTCGGCGGTCGCCCGGATACCGGTGCGGAACGGGGTGATGACGATCGGCCCGAGTGCGGCGACGCCCGTGTGCTCGATGTCGGAGGGGAACGGGAGCTCCGTGGGCGCCGGCGCGATCCGGCCGGCCGCCTCCGGGACCTCGTCCTCGATGGCCGCGATCCAGTCGGCCATGTCCACCGTCTCGCCGCCAAGGTTGAAGACCCGCGCGCCACCGAGCCTGCTCCGGCTCGCCTGGATCAGGGTGCGGGCGACATCCTCGGCGTACTGGAAGGTCGTGCGGCCGCCGAACGCGACGGTGTACGGCAGCCCCAGGATGGCGGCCGCGATGGCGACGGTCGGTCCGCTCGTCATGCCCTGGTCGCGCCCCGCACCGTAGACCGTCAGCGGTCGGAGGCCGACGCTCGGCACGCCCGATTCGTGCCAGTAGATGCGGGCGGTGCCCTCGTTCGCGAGCTTGAACACGCCGTAATGGTTGGTCGGGTGGGCGTCGGCGTCCTCGTCGAGCCTGCCGGTGGCGGGATCGGCGTCGCTCCCCGCGAACATGCCGATCGAGCTCGTGTAGACGAGCGGCGCCATCCGCTCGGAGCGCCGCTTCACCGCTTCGAACAGGTTCACCGTGCCGACGACGTTGACGAGCGCACCGAGCGGCGGATCGGCCCGGCAGAACGGGACCTGGAGCGCGGCGAGGTGGATGACGTTCGTGATGCCGTGGTCGTCGAAGCTCCGCTCGACCAGGCCGAGATCGGTGATGTCGCCGGCCACGAAGGTCACCGCCGCCAGCTCATCAGCGCTCATGAGCGCCTCGAGCCGACGGCGATCCTTCCCAAGATCGAATGCGATGACCGGGCGGCCCTCGCGGACGAGGCTCGCGACCGTCCACGCACCGATGCAGCCGAGGGCTCCGGTGACGAGGAACCGCTCGTCCGACGGCTGCCGATCGCCGCTCACGCCGGCACCGTCGCCCGTTCCGTCCGGCAGACGTTGACGAGGCGGCCGATCCGTTCGATCTCGACGGTCACCACGTCACCGTCGCCGAGGTAGCGCGGCGGATCGCGGAAGACCCCGACTCCGCCGGGAGTCCCGGTGGCGATGACGTCGCCGGGCTCGAGGGTGAACGATGCCGAGCAGTAGCTGACGATCGCCGCGACCCCGAAGTACATCTGCGAGGTGCGGGCATCCTGGACCCGCTCGGATCCGACGCTGCAGGCGATCGCGAGATCCTGCGGATCCCCGATCTCATCGGCCGTGATGAGCGCCGGGCCCATGGGACAGAACGTGTCGAGCGACTTGCCCCGGACCCACTGGCCGTCGCCGAACTGGATGTCCCGGGCGGACACGTCGTTGAGGCAGGTGTAGCCGAACACGTAGTCGAGGGCGTCGATCTCGGCCACGCCCCGGGCTCGCCGGCCGATGACGACGCCCAGCTCGGCTTCCCAATCCACCTGGCGAGTCAGGCCCGGGTCCCAGCGGATCTCGGCGCCGGCGCCGACCACCGAGGTCGGCCACTTCGCGAACACGAGGGGCGCGGTCGGTCGGTCGGCCCCCTCCTCGTCGACGTGTTCGCGGTAGTTCCGGCCGATGCCGACCACCTTGCCGGGGCGGGGGACCGGCGCCAGGAGCTCCAGGCCATCGAGGGATCCGCCCTGCGCCGCAATGCGGGCCGGGTCCGCGGCGGAGCGGAGGGCCGCCAGCAGCGCGCCCCCGCCGGCCAGCAGGTCGGCCATGGTCGCAGGGCCGCCCGGCAGGAGATCCGAGGCCGCCATCCAGCGGTCCCGCGCGACGACCGCGAGCGTCTCACCCGAGCCCGACCGGAAGCTGATGAGACGCAACGTGGGCTCCTGGCGTTCAGTATGCTGACCAATGAACGGCTGATTGGACGATACGCTATCGTTGCTCGCGGCGTCAACTGACGCGGACCACGAGATCTCGAGCGAGTGCCCGTGCCTTTCGAACCCACCGAGCGGGTGCCGCTCGGCCGGACCGGCCTGCACCTGACGCGCCTGGGCTTCGGCGGCGCATCGATCGGCGGCCTCTTCTCGCCGGTCGGCGACGACGAGGCGGGCGCGACGCTCGCCCACGCCTGGGACATCGGGATCCGGTACTTCGATACGGCCCCGCTGTACGGGTACGGCCTGTCGGAGCGACGGGTCGGTCGGGCGCTCCGCGACCGCGCTCGCGATGCGTTCGTCCTCTCGACGAAGGTGGGCCGACTGATCCGGCCGTTCGACGAGGTCGCGCCCGACGCGGATGTCGACCGCCAGGCGCTCGACGGACGCGAGGATGCGTACTACGTCCGGACCGAGCCAGTCCGGATGGTCTTCGACTACAGCGCCGACGGAGTCCGCCGCTCGATCGAGGAGAGCCTCGCGAGGTTGGGCCTGGAGCGCATCGACATCGCGTTCATCCACGACCCGGACGACCACTGGCAGGCGGCGATCGAGGGAGCGTATCCGGCGCTGCACCGGCTCCGCGAGGAAGGGATCGTGGGCGCGATCGGCGCCGGCATGAACCAGTCGGCGATGCTGGCCCGGTTCGCCCGCGAGGGCGACTTCGACGTCTTCCTGCTCGCCGGGCGCTACACGCTCCTCGACCAG
>DASVIK010000019.1:0-9518 GCA_036382135.1 Candidatus Limnocylindrales bacterium
GAAGGTCGGAGCCAAGGCCGTCGGCGTCTGGCCGGTGGCAAAGGCGTTCGGTATGTCGACCCGCGACGCCAACTACACGACGCTGCTCATGTCCACGGGACTGACGTTCGGGACGATCGCGGCCTTGTTCGGGCTCACGAACGGCTTCATCGACCAGCCCACCTACACGGTCCTGGTCACGGTGGTGATCCTGAGCGCGGTCGTGCCGACGCTGCTCGCGACCACGTTCTTCGAGCCGGCGGCCGCGGTCGGCGACGCGCTCGAGGATCTCGAGGCGGCCGAGGAGATCGACGTGGGTCCCCCGGCGTCCGTCAGGGTTTCGGGGTCGCCGACGGAGTCGCGGTCGGGATCGGGATCGTGACCCGCTCGCCGACGTGGATGATCGACGGGTTCGTGATCTGCGGATTGGCCGCCAGCAGCGCCGGGTAGGTCACTCCGAAGAACTTCGCGAGGCCGCGCAGGCTGTCGTTCGGCTTGATCCGGTACTGGTAGCAGCCGGTCTTGCCCGGGCACGGCGTCAGGACCGCGAGCTGCGCGGGCGAGAATGGGGGCGAGGCCGAGGGCGACGGTTGGGGCGACGGCGACGGTGACGATGGGACCGACGCCGAGGGCGAGGCGGTCGGCGACGGGGTCAGGGACGGGGCCGCCGACGGGCTGACCGCGCTCGACGGCGAGGACGACGCGGCCGACGGGCTCACCTGGCCCAGGCCCGCCGACGGCGAGGCGAGGGTGGGCAGCGTGATTCCGCCATGCGCGGTGAGGAGCGCGACGACGATGACGAGCGTCGCCAAGAGGATCACCCACGCGGCCGCCGTCGCCGGCCGGAGCACGATGTGCGTCCGCGCGCTCGCCCGAACCAGTGCCAGCGCGGTCGCGATGCGGCCGGGCGCCGCCGGGGTCGTGTCGGGCGCGTCTTCGCCGATCGGCCGTTCCGGCGGCCGGGCGGGGGCGACGAGTCGTTCGGGCTTCACCGCCGGGGCGACGAACGGTTCCGGGCTCGTCGCGGATGCGGCGGTCGCAGCAGGCGCTTCGGGCGTCGATGCGCCGTGGGTCTGCGCCGGGCCGACGGTCGTGCCAGGACCGGTGGTCGTGGCGACGGCCGCGGTCGCATCGGTCGCGATGGTGGCGGCCGGCTCGCCGACGGCGACGGATGCGTCCGCGGTAGCGATCGCCGTCGCCGCGGCGACAGACCCGACCCGGTCCCCCGACTCGACGGGTCGTCGATCGCGACGGCGGGCGATCGGCGGTGGCGGCTCGATCTGCACGGGCACCCGGCCGGCGTCGGCCTTGGTCAGGCGCGGGCACGCGACGTGGGCGGCCACGGCGCAGACGAGCTCGACCTGGCGGCGCGACAGGCGGATCGCCGGAGCGAGCGCGAGGCAACTCGAGCCGTCGTCGTCGAAATGGAGATACGGGCAGTCGAGCGGGGCCGGGGCCGGACCGAGGATCGTCGGATCCGCCGACGGCGTGGGTCGTGCCGCGGCGTGTCGAGGCCGCGCCAGGCCGGCAAGATCCTGGTCCTCCACCTGCTCCTGCACGCGCCCTCCGTGCTCCGGCCGGTGGCCGGATGCCCGGCCCGCGGCGGGAGTCTAGTACCTTTCGCGGGTTGCCGCGTGCCAAAGGGCGGTGCTAGTGTGGCCGCCCAAAGGGACTTCGAACGTCACGCGCGTACCGTTCGCCGACCCGGGAGTCGAGGTTCGAGACCGTCGCGATGGCCCTGCAGCTGCCTGTGATCCATATCGCCCCGGACGGCTACCACCTGGCCGAGCCGCGTATCCGACGCTGCACGTACCGTCGGCTCGTCCAGGTCGAGACCGCCACCGACCGGATCTACGACGTCGAATGCCTCTTCCCCGAGCGACGCCTGCCGATCCCTTTGGGCGACCTCGAGACGGCCACGCCGATCTGCAACTCCTGTACGGCCGCGCACATCTTCCGTCCCGACGAGGACTGACCGCGCACGTCGCCACCCGTCGCCGCCGATGGCAAAGAGTGCGACCCGGCCGCGCCCACTCCGACCGTTGGCCCGAGGAGGCCTGTCCGGCGCACCGATCCGGCCACGAGGTGGCCTGGGAGTCCCCCGCGCGATCCTGGCCACGATCCGGCCTCCGGAGCCGATAACGGTCTCCTGCGCGATCCTGGCAACGAGGCGGCACCTCGGCACAGGCGGCAGCCCGAGGCCGGGAAGTTCGCGCCAGCGAGGCGGCCTGTAAGCCGAGTTTTGTCCCGTCGATCTCGCGATCGCCGGGGATGGCC
This sequence comes from Candidatus Limnocylindrales bacterium, assembly GCA_036382135.1. Classification (GTDB taxonomy): domain Bacteria; phylum Chloroflexota; class Limnocylindria; order Limnocylindrales; family CSP1-4; genus C-114. Next base: position 2,257 of record DASVIK010000019.1, read on the forward strand.
ATCCATCTAGGCCGCCGGTCGCCCGGCGGCTCGTGCGGCCTACCCGAGGGTTGGGCAGCGCGCCCCTCCCCCCGGCGAACCGGGGTTGCACCCTCCTATTTGGCCTTGCTCCGGGTAGAGTTTGCCGCGTTTCACTCCGTCCGCATCGGCACATGGCCGGTCCGGTCGGCATCGTCACTGTGGCACTGGTCCTCGCCTCGCGGCGGACGGGCGTTACCCGCTACCCTGCGCTGAGGAGCTCGGACTTTCCTCGAGCCGCGACCCGACCGAGGTCGGGCGCGACGCGCGGCCATCCGGCCGTCTCGCTGGCACCGGCGATTCTACGCGCCCAGCGACCGCGCGCCCACGGGAGGATCCTCGCCCGGCCGCCCCCGCCCGGCGACCCCGCTCAACCGCCCGGACGGACCACGACCGAGGCGGGCCCCCCGGCCAGGGCGCGGTCGATCGCCTGGTTGCACAGGGCGTCGGCGGCGTGGTTCTCGGCCCGCCGAACATGGGCTGCCGTCCACCGGTCCAGGCCGCCGAGGAGTCGCCGCGCCTCGGCGTGGAGCGGCGCGAGCTTCGCGTCCTTGACCCGCCACCGGCCGTGGAGCTGCTCGACGATGAGCATCGAATCGAGCAGCAGCCGCACCTCCCGCGCGCCGAGCTCGCGGGCGAGACCGAGGGCCCGAACGACCGCTGTGTACTCGGCCACATTGTTCGTCTGGACGCCGAGGTAATCGGAGATCGAGGCGTCGGCCGGCGCCGCCGGATCGAATGCATCGGGCCGCGCGAGGTCGATGAGGACGGCACCGGCGGAGGCGTGACCCGGGTTGGCGCGCGACGCGCCGTCGGTCCGGATGACGAATCCCCGGGCGCCGGTCGTGGACCGTTCGAGCTCGGGCCAGAACGACTCGTTCAGTCCTTCGGCTCCGACGGGAGCACCGGCAGCTCGACGCCGACCTTCGATCCGGACCCCCGGCCGCGCAGCTTCCGCCAGGCCCACTGGAGCGGGTCGTAGTAGGCGTCCGCCACGCGCTCCTTGAGCGGGATGATGGCGTTGTCGGTGATCTTTATGTGCTCCGGGCAGACCTCCGTGCAGCACTTGGTGATGTTGCACATGCCGATCCCGCCGCTGTCCTTGAGGTAGGCCCGACGATCTGCCCGATCCATCGGATGGAGCTCCAGCCCGGCGGCCCGGACGAGGTAGCGCGGGCCCATGAACGGGCGCTCGGTCTCGTGGTTCCGGAGGACGTGGCAGACGTCCTGGCACAGGAAGCACTCGATGCACTTGCGGTATTCCTGGACCCGCTCGACGTCCTCCTGCTGCCAGCGCCACTGCTCCTGGGGAACGTCGGCGGGCGGGCTGAAGGGCTCGATCGTCTTGTTCACCTCGTAGTTCCAGGAGACGTCGGTGACAAGGTCGCGGATGTGCGGGAAGGACCGCATCGGCTCGACGGTGATCGGGACGTCGAGGTCGAAATCCGAGAGGCGGGTCTTGCAAGCGAGGCTCGGCCGGCCGTCGACCTCGGTACCGCACGACCCGCACTTGGCGGCCTTGCAGTTCCAGCGCACCGCGAGATCCGGCGCCGCGTGGCCCTGGATCCAGTGGAGCGCGTCCAGGACCACCATCCCGTCCTCGACAGGCACGTCGAACTCGTCGTAGCGACCCGGCTCGCCGGGGCTGCCGCGGAAGACCCTGAGGTGGGCGTCTGGCATCGGTCTCTCCGTGGTCAGTGGCTGCTGCCGAGCAGTCCGCGAAGCTCGTCGGTCATGGCCGGCAGCGGCGAGGTCCGGGCCACCATCCGGCCCTCCGCGTCGCGGGCGATGACGCTGTTGCGCTGGCCCCAGTGCGCGTCGTCGGGGCCCGGGTAGTCCAGCCGGCTGTGCGCGCCGCGGCTCTCCTTGCGCCCACGGGCGCTGCGCGCGATGGCCTCCGACACGGTGAGCATGTTGCGCAGTTCGAAGACCAGGTTCCAGCCGGGATTGTAGGTTCGTCCGCCGGTGACCCGGATGCCGGCCCAGCGCGTGCGCAGCTCGGCGAGGTGGACGAGGGCCTCGTCCAGGTCCGCCTCGGTCCGGAAGATCCCGACCAGGCGCTGCATCATCGGCTGGAGGTCGCGCTGGATGGCGTACGCATCCTCGCCCTCCTGGCGCTCGAACGGCGCGTCGAGCTCCCGCACCGCCCGGCCGACCTCGTTCGGGTTCATGTAGGGCGGACCCTCCCGGCCCGCCGCATGGGCGGCCGCGCCGGTCCCCGTCCGGGCCCCGAATACCAGCAGGTCCGAAAGCGAGTTGCCACCCAGGCGGTTGGCGCCGTGCATGCCGCCGGCCACCTCGCCCGCCGCGTACAGGCCGGGCACGGTCGTCGCGCCCGTCTCGGCGACCACGCGGACGCCGCCCATCATGTAGTGGGTCGTCGGCCCCACTTCCATCGGGCCCGTCGTGATGTCCACGTCGGCCAGCTCCTTGAACTGCTCGTACATCGAGGGCAGCTTGCGCCGGACGTGGTCGGCGGGCAGGTAGCTGATGTCGAGGAAGACACCGCCGTGGGGCGACCCGCGGCCCTCCCGGACCTCCGTGAAGATGGCCCGCGCCACGTTGTCGCGGGTCGACAGCTCGGGCGGGCGGCGGGCGGTGGTCTCGTGGCCCTGGGACAGGGCGGTGACCCACTCCGTGGCCTCCTCATCGGTCGCCGCGTACTCCGCCCGCCGATCCTCCGGGAGGTACTTCCACATGAACCGCTCGCCGTTCGCGTTCCGCAGGATGCCGCCCTCCCCGCGCACGGCCTCGGTCACGAGCAGCCCGCGGACGCCCGGCGGCCAGACCATGCCTGTCGGGTGGAACTGGACGAATTCCATGTCGATGAGCTCGGCGCCGGCCTCGTAGGCCAGGGCATGGCCGTCGCCGCCGCACTCCCAGGAGTTCGAGGTGATCTCGTACGACCGGCCGATCCCACCGGTGGCGAGGACGACGGCCTTGGCCGGGAAGGCGACGGGCCGGCCGGTGGTCCGCCAGTACCCGACCGCGCCGGTCACCCCGGCGCGACCCGTGACCAACTGGCTGATCGTGCACTCCATGAAGACGTCGATCCCGACCGCGACGGCCCGGTCCTGAAGGGTCCGGATCATCTCCAGGCCGGTCCGGTCGCCCACGTGGGCCAGCCGCGGGTACGTGTGCCCGCCGAACGGGCGCTGGAGGATCTGTCCGTCGCGGGTCCGGTCGAAGACCGCCCCCCAGAGCTCGAGCTCCCGGACGCGGTCGGGGGCCTCCATCGCATGGAGCTGGGCCATCCGCGGGTTGTTGAGCAGCTTGCCGCCGACCATCGTGTCGCGGAAGTGGACCTTCCACGAATCCGCCTCGGCCACGTTCCCGAGGGCGGCCGCCACACCCCCCTCGGCCATGACGGTGTGGGCCTTGCCGAGCAGCGACTTGCAGACGAGCGCGACATCGGCGCCCGCCTCGGCCGCCGCGATCGCGGCCCGCAGGCCGGCCCCGCCGGCTCCGATGACCAGGACGTCGTACGGATGCCGCTCCAGGCCGTCGTTCACAGGCGGATCGATGGGTCGCTGAACAGCCCGATCGCCAGGAGCCGGATGTACAGGTCCGCGACCCCGACGCCGAGCAGACTCCACCCGGCCAGGCGGATGTGGTTGGCGTTGAGGTCGGTCACGCGCTGCCAGAAGCGGTGGCGCGCCCGCGTTCGGACGGTGCACGAGAAACAGTCCAGCCGCCCGCCGACGAAATGGCGCAGCGAATGGCACGACATGGAGTAGCCGGTCAGCAGGATCAGGTCGGTGAACAGGATGACGTTGCCCAGGCCGAGTCGCCACACGCCGTCCGGTCGGAGGGCGATGAACGCGTCGAGCCACAGGAAGAAGAGCGGGATGAACTGGAGGTACAGGAAGAACCGGTGGAGGTTCTGGAGGATGAACGGGAACCTGGCCTCCATCGCGTAGCGGCGGTGGACCGTCGGCTCCCCCACCGCGCACGCCGGCGGATCCGCGAAGACCGACCGGTAGTACCCGCGCCGGAAGGCATAGCACGTCGTCCGGAACCCGAGCGGGATCCACAGGACGAGGATCGCCGGTGACAGCCAGGGCGGCAGGATGCCCACCCCGAGCAACGGCGAGAAGAACGGCGAGAGGTAGCCGTCGACCTCGTACGGCGCCCCGAAGACCGGGCCCCACACGAAGGCGGAGAAGAGCGTGTAGATGACGAAGATCGTCAGCCCGACGGCGACCATCGTGGGCTCCCTCGCCCAGCGGTCGCGACGAGCCGTCGCCCCGAACCCACGGAGCGCCGTGCCGGCCGGCTTGATCGGCGTCGTCGTCGTGGTCATCGGGCTGCCTCGGATCCGGCCACGTGGGCCGCGACGGCCTCGCCGAACGCGGCGGTGCCGGCGGTCCCGCCCATGTCGTAGGTCAGCGTGCGACCGGCCGCGATCACGTCCCGGACCGCCGCTTCGACCCGTCCGGCCGCGGCCGTCTCGCCCAGGTGGCGGAGCATGAGCGCCCCGGACAGGATGATGGCCGTCGGATTCGCCTTGTCGAGGCCCGCGTGCTTGGGCGCCGATCCGTGGACGGGCTCGAACACGGCGGCGTCGATGCCGATGTTCGCGCCGGGGGCGACGCCGAGCCCGCCGACGAGGCCGGCCGCGAGGTCGCTGATGATGTCGCCGTACAGGTTCGGCAGGACGAGGACGTCGTACAGCTCGGGCTTCTGGACGAGCTGCATGCACATGTTGTCGACGATGCGGTCCTCGAACTCGATCCCCCGGCCCTCGTATGTCGCGGCGACCGTCCGGCACGACTCGAGGAACAGCCCGTCCGAGAGCTTCATGATGTTCGCCTTGTGGACGGCGGTCACCTTGTGCCGGCCGTTGGCGATCGCGTACTCGAAGGCATAGCGGGCGATCCGTTCGGAGGCCTCGCGGGTGATGATCTTGATGCTCTCCGCGGCCTCCCGGCCGACCATGTGCTCGATGCCCGCGTACAGGTCCTCGGTGTTCTCGCGGACGATGACGAGGTCCACGTTCTCGTAGCGCGCGTCGAGGCCCTTCATCGAGTGGGCGGGGCGGACGTTGGCGTACAGCCCAAGGGCCTGGCGGAGGGCGACGTTGACGCTCCGGAACCCCTCCCCGACCGGCGTCGTGATGGGCCCCTTGAGGGCCACCCGGTCGCTCCGGATCGACTCGAGGACATGGTCCGGGAGGGGCGTCCCGTATTTGGCCATGACCCCTTCGCCGGCGTCCACGACGTGCCACTCGAAGCCGATCCCGGTCGCCTCCAGGACCCGCCGGGCCGCCGCCGCGATCTCGGGCCCGATGCCGTCCCCGGGGATGAGCGTGACGCGATGGGACATGTCCCGAATCCTACAGGACGAACCCCGTACCCGAGGGGCCGACCCGGGCTGACGGCCCGGCCGACTCCGGGCGCCTGGGACTCGCGGCCCGGCGGCCCGCAGGTCGGCGAGTCGCGCAGTAGGATTCGGGCGTCCCGACCATGATCCGGCGAGGGCCCGCGACGGCCCCACCCGCCCGCCGACGTCGCAGGGCGACCTGCCCGAACCCTCGGAGCCACTGTGAAGATCCAGGAAGCCGACGCCAAGTCCCTCCTCGTGACCCAGGGCCTGCCCGTGCCCGCGTGGGAGGTGGCCCGCACGGCGGGCGAGGCTCGGGCGGCGGCCGAGCGGGCCTTCGCGCTCGGTGCGACCGCCGTCGTCATCAAGGCCCAGGTGCTCGTCGGCGGGCGCGGCAAGGCCGGCGGCGTGAAGCTCGCCTCGAACGCGGCGGAGGCGGAGGCCGTCGCGGGGCGCATCCTCGGGATGGACATCAAGGGGATCACGGTCCGCAAGGTGCTCGTCGCGGCCGGTGCCGACATCGTCAGCGAGTTCTACCTCGGCGCGGTGCTCGATCGGGGGGCCCGGCGGATCCTGCTGATGGGCTCGGCCGAGGGCGGCGTGGAGATCGAGCAGGTCGCCGCCGAGCGCCCGGAGGCGATCATCCGGGTCCATGCCCACCCGCACCTGGGGCTGCTCGATTGGCAAGCCCGCCAGATGGCGTTCGCGCTCGGGCTGGGCGGCCATCTCAAGGCCGCGGTCGCGATCGCCAAGGGCCTGGTCCGGACGATGGTCGCCTACGACGCGGACCTCGTCGAGATCAACCCGCTGGCGATCGTCCGGACCCGCGCCGCCGACGGCGCCGAGACCCTGAGCCTCCAGTGCCTCGATGCCAAGGTCACTCTCGACGACTCGGCGCTGGCCCGCCACCCCGGGCTCGAGGAACTCCGCGACCTCGACGAGGAGGATCCGACCGACCGGGTCGCCCGGGCGGAGGGGATCAACTTCATCAAGCTCGACGGGACCATCGGCTGCATGGTCAACGGCGCCGGCTTGGCCATGACGACGATGGACCTCGTGAAGCGGGCGGGCGGCGAGCCGGCCAACTTCCTCGACATCGGCGGAGGCGCCCGGTCCGACAAGGTCAGCGCGGCGATGGGCCTCATCCTCGACGACCCGAAGGTCACCGCGATCCTCGTGAACATCTTCGGCGGCATCACCCGCGGCGACGAGGTGGCCCGCGGGCTCATCGAGGCCCGGGCGAGCCAGGTCCGCGACGTGCCCATGGTCGTCCGGATCGTCGGCACGAACGCCGAGGAAGCCGCACAGCTGCTCACGGAGGCCCACTTCGCGACGGCGGCGAGCCTCGACGAAGCGGCGGCCATGGCCGTCGCGGCGGCAAAGGCGGCGGCGTCATGAGCATCCTCGTCGGGCGCGACACACGACTCGTGGTCCAGGGCATCACCGGCCGCGAGGGCGAGTTCCACTCCCGGGCGATGCTCGAATACGGCACCCCGATCGTCGCGGGCATGACGCCGGGCAAGGGCGGCCACACGGCGCTCGACGGGCGCGTCCCGGTCTTCGACACCGTGGCCGACGCGGTCCGCGAGACCGGTGCGAACACCTCCTGCATCTACGTGCCCGCCGCGGGCGCCCCGGACGCGATCCTGGAGGCGGTCGGAGCCGGCATCCGGACGATCTTCTGCATCACCGAGGGCATCCCCGCCCTCGACATGCTCACGACCGTCGAGGCGGTCCGGCTGGCCGGTGCGCGGCTCATCGGCCCGAACTGTCCCGGGGCCACGTCGCCGGGCCGGGCCAAGGTGGGCATCATCCCCGGGTCCATCCACCGCGAGGGTCGAGTCGGAGTCGTATCCCGCTCGGGGACCCTCACCTACGAGGCGGTCCAGGCCATGACCGACGGCGGCATCGGCCAGTCGACC
>DASVIK010000020.1:0-4788 GCA_036382135.1 Candidatus Limnocylindrales bacterium
GCTCGAGATCGGTGAACGGGCGGTCGTGGTCGGCCCGGGCGACGGTCAGCGCCCCGATCGTGGCGCTTTCGCCGATGAGCGGCAGGCCAAGCGCCCAGGCGTACGAGTCCAGCGCCGGCCCCGCGCGCAAGTCGCTCGGGAAGTCCGCCCGGTGATAGTCCTCCACGAGCACGAGCCGGCCGTCCTGGATCGCCCGGCCCGCCATCCCCTGGCCCGGTTCGACGCCGAGGCCGCTCGCCCCGGAGCTCCCCTGCTGCGCCCGGACGATATAGGCGCCCGACGAGGCATCGCGCACGGTGAGCGCGACGAGCTCCGCGGGGATGACGGCGTCGAGCGCGCGGACGATCACGTCGTAGAGCTCCGCCGCGGCCAGGACCGAGCTCACCTGGGATGAGAACGCCACCACGCGCTGGAACATCCTGGCGCGTTCGGCGAGGTTCGCGCGTTCGATCGCCAGCGCCAGCGCCACCGCGACCCGGTCGGCGACGACGCTCACCGCGGCCAGGTCGCGCTCGTCGAGCGTGGTGGTGCTCTCCACGTTGAGCACGCCAAGGAACGTTTCGTGGGCGAGCAGCGGGATGGAGATCTCACTGAGGATCCCCGGGTCGGCGCTCACGTAGTCCGGATCGCTCGTCACGTCGGGCACGAACGCCGCCCGGCCGGTCCGGGCCACCCGCCCGATGACGCCCACGGTGGGCTCGAACACGACGATCGGATGATCGTACCCACGCTGCGCCCCGAGCCGGAGGATGCGGTCCTCGCTCGTGTAGATCGATGGGTAGGTATAGCCGAAGGCGTCCACCATGAGACCCATGACGCCGTCGAGGGCCGCCGGCGTCGGCCCCTGCTCCGCTAGGGCTCGTCCGATGGCCTCCATGCCCTGGAGCTGCCGGAGGGTCGCCTCGGCCCGCCGATTGGCGGCCCGGAGCTCGCGTCGCCCGGCGAGCAGGTCGCCGCGCCGCAGGTGCGCCGCACGCGTCTGTTCGGCCGTGCGCTGCCGCGCCGCGCGGAGGGCGACCTGGCCGATCAGGCTGAGGAGCCCGCCGAGCCCGAGGCCGGCGACGAGGCCGCCGCGCTCGCGAGCGACACCCGGATCGGTCCCGAATGCGATGAACACGACGAGCAGCAGGAGTGTCCCGGAAGCGAGCCAGAGCAGGTGCGCCCGCGTGCTCCATGGGACGAACAGGACGAGGGCCATCGGCAGCACGCCGACGATGGCGACGGCGTAATCGGAGAGCCCTTCCGGCTCCGAGATCACGGCCAGCAGGATGGCCACGAGGCCGAGGATTCCGAGGATCCCCGCGAGGGCCGGCAACCAGCCGTCGGGGACACGTCCGACGGACAGCCACAGGCAGAGGAAGGCCACCCCGACGCCGGCGGTGAGCGCGGTCGTCGCGATCGGCGAACCGAGGACCAGGTGAACGAGCGCCGAACCGAGCGGCACGGCGGTGGCGACCACCGCGGCGACATTGAGGCCGCGGCGCAACTGCCGCGCTTCGGCCCGACGCAGCACGCGGTCCGACCCGTGTTCCGCTGGCCGGGCCCCTCGCCGGGGCGGCTCCACGGGGACCGATCCCGAGACTGTCACGTTGACGAGATGCCTCGTGGAGGGCTCGACCCGCCGACTATACCGCCCCGGGCCGGCCGCCACGCTCGCAACGGGCCGGAACGCGAGGCGGCATGCTGCGGTCACGGAGCGCCGGCGGAGCCCCCCGTGCGCGCCTGGCGCGCGGCGGCGGCCGCGGCGATCGGCTCCCACAGCCCGCGCAGGAACGTCTCGATCGATTCCTCGCGGGTCAGCCGTCGCGCCGCCCCCGGCTCGACGAGATCGATGACGATCCGGGTCGTCTCCGGTTCCAGCCCGCGGTTCCGCTCGACCGTCGGATGGCCGAGGCCGCGACGGCGGGCGATCGAGGCCAGGAACAGGATGTTCGCCGCGACGAGCCAGATGTCCGCGCCGGGCCCGACGATCCGCGGGGTTGCGGTCACGGGATCCCCGCCCGCCCCGGTCCGACTCCTCCCCGTCGCGATCGCCCAGGGGTCGGGCGCGAGGTACCTGACGGTCCCGATGCCCGTGAACGCGGCGGCGGCCGTGCACATGGAGCAGGGCTCCTGGGAGGACCAGAGCGTGCAACGCTCCAGGGGTCGCCCCTCCGCGACGGCGGCAAGGACGTTGAGCTCGGCATGGGCGAGCGGGCTGCCCTGGAGGATGTCCCGGCCGCCCGCCGGGTCGTACGCCCGGTTCCGGCCTTCCGCCACGACCTCGCCTCGTTCGTCCGTCAGGACGGCGCCGACGGCCAGACCACCGGCCAGGAACGAGTGGTACGCCAGTTCGATGCACCGCCGCGCGGGGGCTGCGAGGGCCGGCCATGCCTCGTCGAAGGCGGGCGCCCGTGCGCCGTCCACCGGACCGCCCTCAGGCCGGGAAGGCCAGGAAGCTGCCGTCGTCGGCCCGCGGGGCGGGCACGAGCCGGACGAACGCAGCCCGCGGGATGGACCGGTAGACGTGCGGGAAGCGCCGCGCCTCATCGTCGTAGCGCCACGCGTCGCCCAGCCGGGCCAGGTCGATCGAACCGACGAGGTACGGACGCGGGTCGTCGCGGTAGTAGCGGTCACCGGTCGCGCGCAAGCCATCGACGCCGTCGGTGCAGTGGACGAAGCCTTCCGCGGCCAGGGACGCGGGCTCGTATTCGGCGTCGGGCGCAAGCGCCTCCCAGGTCTCCGCGGGGATGAGGTGGTACGTCACGATCGGCGCTGACAATGGCTCGGCGGGCTCGTCGACGCTCGCGGGCGGGTCGGCCGATCCTTCGTCGGCCGACCCTTCGTCGACCAGTGGTTCGGCGGCTTCCACGACCGGCGCAGGTCGCTCCAAGCCACTGGCCGGATGGTCGTCGACCGAGACCCAGCGCCGGTCGAGCGGCAGGTGGATGACCGTCGGGCCATCGGCGACGAGGGCTGCCCGCAACGCGTCCTCGAAGCCCGCGTCGCTCTCGAGCCGGACCCCGCGCGCGCCGAAGCCCTGGGCGATCGTCGCGACATCCAGGGGGCCGAGCTCCGTTGCGACACCCACGCCGGTCCCGCGTGTCGCCTGGTGCATCCGGATCGTGCCGTAGCGCCGGTTGTCGAACACGATGAGGACGATGCGGCAGCGCTCGCGCACGGCCGTCTCGAGCTCGGCGACGGTCATGCCGAACCCACCGTCACCGGTCAGCCCGACGACCGCTCGCTCGTGGTGCACGAGCGACGCTGCGATCGCCGCCGGGAGCGCGTAGCCCATCGCGCCCGAGGTCGGTCCCAGGAACGTGCCCGGCCGGCGGAAGCGGTAGCCGCGGGCGAGCCAGCCGGCGAAGTTGCCGGCGTCGGTGGTCACGATGGCCTCCGGCGGCAGGACGCGGTCAAGGGTCGCCACGATGCGGCCGGGATGCACGCCGGGACCGTCCCAGGCCCCGTCGTCCACGACAGTCGCCGCCTCCCAGGCGGCCCGGTCCGCCAGGTTGGCGAGGCGCCGCCCGTCGAGCTGCTCCTTGTCATGCACGGTCCCGGCGAGGAGTCGCGCGGCCACCCGCAGGAACGTCCGCGCATCCGCCGGGATCGCGAGGTCGGGCGGCCGCAGGCCGGCTCGAGCGACGCGCGGTTCCACGTCGACGTGTGTCCAGCGCTGTCCGTCGCCCGGCAGCCGGTAGTCCTGCGACGTGGGCTCGTTGAGCCGGCAGCCCACGACGAGCAGCTCGTCCGCTGCGGCCAGCCGGTCCCGGAGGACCTGCGGTGCGCCGTAGCCCGCCATGCCGAGATACAGCAGGTGATCGTTGGGGAAGACATCGGCGCGCCGCCACGAGGCGACGACCGGCACCTCGAGGATCTCCGCCAGCCGGATCAGGTCGGCCGTCGAGCGCGCTCGGAGGACGCCCGCACCGGCCAGGATGAGCGGTCGCCTTCCGGCGGTGAGTCGTCGGATGGCGGTCCGGACGAGGTCTGGATCCGGGTCCGCCGGGCGGCTCCGCAGGACGTGGGCGACCTCCGCGCCCACCGGCATCGGCTCGTCCAGGACGTCCTCCGGGACGGCGATGAGCACCGGTCCCGGCCGCCCGCCGAGCGCCTGGCGGGTCGCCTCGGCCATCGCCGCGGGGAGGCGCGCCGGATCGTCGATCTCGATCGCGTGGGTCGCCAGCCGGCCGATCGAGCCAGCCAGATCTGCCTCCTGGAACCCCTCGCGACCGCGCACCGACCGGGGCACCTGGCCGAGGACGGCGAACATCGGGGTCGAGTCGGATCGGGCCGTATGGATGCCGATCGCGAGGTTCGCGGCCCCTACGGCCCGGGTCGCCAGTGCCGCGGCGGGCCGCCCGGTCAACTGGCCGTACGCGTCGGCCATGAACGCGGCGCCGCCCTCGTGGCGGGTCGCCACGACCCGGATGCCGGCCGGACCCAGGGCGTCGAGGAGGCCGAGGAAGCTCTCCCCGGGGACGGTGAACGCGATGCGGACGCCCGCCGAATGGAGGGCGTCGGCGAGGAAGCGACCGGCCGTCCGTGCCGGGATCTCGGGAGGGGCGGAACCCTCGGTGCGGGTCGGTTCGGACGGCCCCGGAACGGGAGCGTCCGGCCCGGGGATCGGCACGGCGGGGGCCGGGGCGTCCGCGGTGGGCCCGTCGGTCACCGCCGGGTCGGCGTGCGCGGTGTGTTCCGCGGCCACCGCGGCGACCACCGGGTCGGGCTCGCGGGCCGGGTCGGCGCCCAGGGCCGCAGGCGTCGCGCTGTCCTCGCTCCGGACGTCGGTCACGGCGGTCAGCG
>DASVIK010000021.1:0-11678 GCA_036382135.1 Candidatus Limnocylindrales bacterium
GCGCCGCCCGCGCCGGCCGCGCCGGCCGCGCCGCCGCTAGCCGACGGGGATGACCACCAGCGCGTCCACGGCGATGGCCAGGAACAGCAGGCTCAGGTACGTGATCGAGTACTTGTAGAGGCTGATCGCACCGGCGGTCGAGCGCTCCGCCGACGTGCCCACCCGCCAGAGCTTCCAGGCCTGCCACAGGAAGATCGCCCCGAGGACGACCGCGGCTCCCAGGTAGATCGCGCCCATCCGGGCGACCGCCCAGAGCACGAGCGAGATCGCCACGAGCATGATCGTGTAGAGGCCGATCTGGCGGGTCGTCTCGGGGACCCCGCGCACGACGGGGAGCATCGGCACCCCGGCCGCGGCGTAGTCGCGCCGGATCCGCAGCGAGAGCGCCCAGAAGTGCGGCGGCGTCCAGTAGAAGACGAGCGCGAACAGGATGAGCGCCGGCACGCCGACATCGCCGGTGACCGCCGCCCAGCCGATGACCGGCGGGAGGGCCCCGGCCGCGCCGCCGATGACGATGTTCTGGGGCGTCGTCCGCTTGAGGATCATCGTGTACACGACGACGTAGAACGCGATGGCCAGGAGGGCCAGGAACGCCGAGACGAGGTTGACGAACCAGGCGAGCTCGGCGCAGGCGATCACGCCCAGCACGATCCCGAAGACGACGGCCCGCTCGGGTTCGACCTCGTGGCTCGGCAACGGCCGCCGGCGCGTCCGGGTCATGAGCTCGTCGATGTCGCGATCGAGGTAGCAGTTGATGGCGTTCGCGCTGCCGGCCGCGAGTGAACCGCCGAGGAGCGTCCACCAGACGAGGTCCATGCGCGGCCAACCCCGGGCGGCGAGGAACATCGCCGGAACGGTCGTCACGAGCAGCAGCTCGATGATCCGGGGCTTGGTCAGCGCGAGATACGCCCTCATCGTGTCGCGCCGGGAATGAGCGACGGAGGTCGTTGCGGAGGTGGGCGCGCCCGTCGAGCGGGCGATCGACGCGGGCACGTCACCCGATCCGCCTCCGCTGCCGAGCCCGGCGCCGGTCCCCGCGCCCGCGAGCCCCGAACCCGGCGCCGGCGTCGTCCGGGCCGTGTAGTAGCTCGCCACGACGAGGGCGGCAAGCACGCCCCAGATGGCGGCGCCCAGGGCGAGGTGGACCGTCTGCGTCCAGGGCTGGAGGTTGAGCAGGACCTGGACGCCGCCGACGACGCCCTGGAGCGGGTACAGGATCGCCGCGAGCAGGGCCAGGCGCAGGACGACCGGGTGGCCGCGCTGAGTCCGCCAGGCCACGAGCGCGATGCCCACGACGATCAGCCCGACGATGACCGCGACCCAGCGATGGAGCACCTCGGCGCTCGTGAGGTCGGTCAGGGGCGGGAAGAACGCGCCGCCCATGAGCGGCCAGTCGTTGAAGACCAGGGTCGAGTTCACGACGCCGGCGGTCACGTTGCTGCCGAACAGGAGGAGGGCGTACGTCGCGACGGTCCCGAACGCCGCCAGGAGGGTGAACCGCTGGCTGCTCCCGCGGCCGCCGATGCGGGCCGGATAGAAGCTCCGGGTCAGGGCGTAGATGAGGACCGCGAACAGGATCATCGCGGTCGCCAGGTGGGCCGTCACGGACGGGCCGCTGTTGCCGAGGCGAACGGTCTCCTGGCCGAGGTACGCCTGGAACAGGGCGATCGCGACGGACGCCAGGCTCGGCCAGAGGATCGACGGGCGGTCGCGGTGGTCGACGAGCGCCAGGACCGCGACGCCGAGGACGAGGATCCCGATGAGGAACGCGACGCTCCGATGGATCCACTCGAACCAGACGTTGCTGCCGGCGTCGAGGCCGGGCAGGAACTGACCGGGGAAACAGCCGGGCCACGAGGGACAAGCGACGCCCGAATCCGTCGAGCGCACGATCACCCCGATGACGACGAGGATGAACGTCGTCGCGACGGTGATCGCGGTGAGCTTCTGGAAGCGGGTCACGCACCCTCCGGATGACCTGGACGCCGGCGCATTCTACCCTGCGCAGGCCCCGCGCCACGGTCGGCCACCCCGGCCAACACCCGGTGGAGCCGTCCCGGCTACGCTGTCGCCATGCGAGGTCCCCACCCCACCCCGGGCCTTCTGGCCGGCGCTCTCATCGTGCTCTCAGCCGTCGTCGCCGCGTGTGGGTCTTCGGGACCGTCGGCGCGGGTGGCGGCGTCGGCGGGCGCCTCAGCGAACGCCTCGGCTTCGAGCGCCGGACCCACGAGGATCCCGCTCCTCACGGACGTCCAGGATCCGGTCGGGACGACCCGGATGCTCTTCGGGATGCTGGACCCGCACAACAAGTCGATCGGCGCCCCGGACCTCATCGTCAAGGTGGCGTTCTACGACGTCGCCAGCTCCACGACCACCCCGGTCGCGACCGTTCCCGCGACCTTCCTCTGGACGATCCCCGACCAGACCGGCGTCTACGAGCTCACGACGACGTTCGGTGAGCCCGGCGACTGGATCGCGGAGTTCATCTCGTCCAAGGGCGGCCTCACGGAGCGGACCCAGGTCCAGTTCCAGGTCGCGGCCAGCAGCACCACACCGGCGCTGGGGGCCAAGGCGCCCGATACGAAGACCCCCACCCTCGCCGATGTCGGCGGCGACGTGAAGCAGCTCTCGACCGACACGACCCCGGACCCCGCGTTCTACCAGGTCTCGGTCCACGACGCGCTCGCCCAGCACAAGCCCTTCGTGCTCGTCTTCGCCACCCCCGCGTTCTGCACGAGCCGGGTCTGCGGACCCACGCTGGACGCGATCAAGGCGATCGCGAAGACCGAGCCGACTGTCACGTTCATCAACGTCGAGCCGTACAAGATGAGCTTCGCCGACGGCCACCTCCAGCCGATCCTCGACGCGCAGCAGTACCTCCAGGCGACCGACGTGACGAACGCCTGGGGACTCCCGACCGAGCCCTGGATCTTCGTCGTCGACCGCAACGGCCTCGTCCAGGGCTCCTGGTCGACCGTCGTGAGCGCCGCGGAGCTGACGAAGGCGATCGACGCGGTGAAGTAGGTCCCGGCCCGCGGCCGCGTCGGCTAGCCGGCGTCCTCGATGTGGTACGCGACGAGGGTGTCGCCCGCGACGGTGAACAGCACGCGGATCGGGTCCCCGGAGCTGATCCGGTCGTACAGGTCCTCCGGTGGGAACTCGTCCGCGTTGTCGAGCTCGCCGATCGTGAACGTCAGGGTCTCTCCGCCCGTCGTGAGCAGCGTGAAGCCACGGACGGGCGCGGCGCTGCCGGCGGGCTTCGCCGACGGCTTGGCGGTCGGCTTGGCCGAGGTCTTGGCGGTCGGCTTGGCCGAGGCCTTGACCGGAGATGCCGCGGGCGCCGCGGCCGGCGGGTCGACACTCAACACCGTCCCGACGACCGGCGAGACCGGACCGTTCGATGCCGACGAGAGGGCTCCCGACCCGGCGATCGTGGGGACCGCGGACGGCCCCGGCGTGCCCGAGATGGCGCAGCCGGTGGCCACGACGAGGAACCCGGCGAGCAGGACGGCGAGTCGGCCGCGGGCGGGTCTGGCGCGCTCCACCCCTGCGCGTGCGGCCATCACGCGCCGGCCATCGCGCCGGTGCTGCCGGGCGCATGGAGGGGGGTCCCGTCGGCGCAGCGCGGGCAGGTGGCGGCGCCCGGCTCGAACGTGGGGACCTCCAGCGTCCACAGCGCCGACAGCGGGTAGACCCGACCGGTCACCGGCGACGTCAGCGTCGCGAGCCCGCCGCTCCGGTCGACCAGGACGTGACACCCGACGATCTCACCGCCGGCCGCCTCGACCGCGGGAAGCATCGCGAGGAGCGAGCCGCCGGTCGTGAGGATGTCGTCGACGAGGAGGACGCGCTCGCCCGGCTCGATCCGGAAGCCGCGCCGGAACTCGCGCCGCTTCGCGCCGTCGGGCGCGGTCACCTCCTCGGCGAAGATGCCGCGGACGCCCAGCTGCCGGGCCGTCTCGAAGGCCAGGATGACCCCGCCGGTCGTGGGGCCGGCCACGACCTCGACGGTGGGCGCGCCGCCCGCGCCACGGTACGCGGCGGCCCAGTAGCCGCAGAGCTCGCTCGTGGCCGCGGGGTCCTGGAGGACCAGGAACTTCTCCAGATAGCGCTCGGAGTGCCGGCCGCTCTTGAGCTGGAAGTGGCCCTCGGTGAGGGCGCCGGATCGGCGGAACAGGGCCTCCGTGCGCGTGGCCACCGCGGCTCGAGCGGCACGGTCGGCGGCGTCCAGGACGGTGGTCACGGGCAGAAGTCTATGCCCTCTCCGAGCCGCACCTCACGGCCGGTACTCGACGCCTTTCGAGGACGGCCGGCCGGGCTTGGGTGGCAGGGCCGTGCCGATGAACGGCCGGTACGAATCGTGGCCGGCGCGGGCCGCGGCGAGGGCCAGTTCTCCGACGAGGCGGACCGGCAGCGCCGGGTCGGCGAAGATGGCCGTCCCGACCTGGACCGCGACCGCCCCGACGGCGAGGAAGTCCAGGACGTCCGAGAGCTCGGTCACGCCGCCGATCGCGACGACCGGGATGTCGACGACCTGGCAGACCTCGTACACGACCCGCAGTGCGATCGGCTTGACCGCCGGACCGGACACCCCGCCGAAGATGTTGCCGAGCAGCGGCCGGCGACGATCCCGCGACACGGCGATGCCCGAGAGCGTGTTGATGGCCGTCAGGGCATCGGCGCCCGCCGCCGCGATCGCCCGGGCGATCGGCCGGACGTCGGCGACGTTGGGTGAGAGCTTGACGAGCAGCGGCAGGTCGGTGGCTCGGCGGACCGCCGCGGTGACGGCGCCGGCCGCTGCCTCGTCGATCGCGAACTGGAGGCCGCCCTTGCCGACGTTCGGGCAGCTGATGTTGAGCTCGATCCCGGCCACGCCGGGCACGCCGTCGAGCCGGCGGGCGACCTCGACGTAGTCGGCGATGGATTCGCCGGCGACGTTGACGATGACCGGCGTCTTCCAGGCGTGCCACAGCGGGGCGTACTTCTCGATGACCGCGTCGACGCCCGGGTTCTGGAGGCCGATGGAGTTGAGCATCCCGCCCGGCGTCTCGGTGACCCGCGGGGTCACGTTGCCGACGCGTGGCCGCAGCGTCGTCCCCTTGCAGCAGATGGCCCCGAGGCGCTCGACATCCACGACGTCGCCGTACTCGATCCCGTAGCCGAACGTCCCCGACGCGACGAGGATCGGGTTCGCCAGCACGAGGCCGCCATGCCCCGGCGCGAGGTCGACCGAGAGGTCCACGGCAGCCGCGCGGGCGTCCAGGCCGGCGATCTCCGCCGCACCGCCGATCGCCGACGACGGACCGTTCCTCGATGCCGGGGCGGATCGGCCACCGGGCGACCCCGCCGACGGCATCGCGAGCGTCCCCATGGGCCGCCGCCCGGTCTCCGTCCGCCGGGGACGCGCCGGGACCCGGTCGGCCGAGGTGACGACGCGCCGCTTGGCCTTCACCAGCCCGCCTCCCAGGCGATCTCGTCGCTCGCGAAGACGGGTCCCTCGCGGCAGACGCGTTGCGGCGTGCCGCTCACGCCCATGACGACACAGCCGAGGCAGGCGCCCACCGCGCAGCCCATGTTCTGCTCCATCGACACCTGGAGG
The DNA here is from genome assembly GCA_036382135.1 of Candidatus Limnocylindrales bacterium. GTDB lineage: Bacteria > Chloroflexota > Limnocylindria > Limnocylindrales > CSP1-4 > C-114. The sequence continues at coordinate 5,600 of DASVIK010000021.1, forward strand.
AACGCCTTGCGCCGCGCCGCGGGCGACCCCATGGGTACGGGCTTGCCGCGCCCGCGCTTGCGGCCGAGCTGGGCCACCCCGAGTCGTTCACGGCGGCCCGCGGCCAGGGTCGAGAGCACGCGCAGCATCCCGGCCGGACCGCAGGCGAATGCCTGGTCGGCCCATGCCTCGTACTCCGGCACGAGCTCGGTGACGAAGCCGGCGTGGCCGAGCGAGCCGTCGTCCGTGGCCACGATGTATTCGACCTCGTCGGGCAGCAGGCTCGACGGATAGACCTCACGCGCGCTCGCCCCGCCGAACAGGAGGACCACCTGGCGGCCGTCGCGGATCGCCTCGTCGGCGAGCATCCGGACCCCGGCGATCCCCAGGCCGCCTGCGATGAGGAGCAGGTGGCGGCTGCGCGAGTCCACCTCGAAGGGGCGGCCGAGCGGCCCGAGCATGTCGACGGTGTCGCCGGCACGCAGGTGGGTGAACCATTCGGTCCCCCGGCCCACCGTCCGGAAATGGATCGTGATCGTGCCGGTCCCGGCGTCCACGGTGTTGAACGAGAACGGCCGGCGCAGGACGAGGCCGGACCAGTCACCGGCCCGGATGTGAACGAACTGGCCGGCCCGGGCTCCGGTCGCCAGCTCGGGTGCGTGGTACGACTGCAGCCACTGGCCGGGGAGGATCTCGCGACTCTCGATGAGCTCCGCCGCGACGAGCCGCATGCTCACCCGCGATCGCTGGTCAATGCCCGTCCTTGTCCGGGTCGACGTCGGGCGCGTCCTCGACGTCGGGTGCGTCCTCGGCCTCGCCCCCCGCCTCGTCCTCGGCGACCGGCGCGATGCCCGGGAAGGCTTCGGCGAGGGCGTCGGCCAGGTCGCCGAACACGTCGGTCGGGTCGTAGAACTCGACGAGATCGTCGGCCGAACCGAGGGTCCGCCACTCCCCGGTCTCGTCGTCCGGGATGACCTCGCCGTGGAACGTGCCGCCGTGGCCCAGGGTCAGGCGCTCATCCTCGTCGTCGACAACGACGAAGTCGCCGAGCACCGTGGTGAGGAGCTCCGCCTCGGCCTCGAACTGTTCGAACAGGCGGGCCTCCGCGCGCTGGCTGCGGTCCTGGAACGCGAGGGCGAGCTCGTACAGCCGGCGGGCCGCGTCCTGCGCGTCCGTGGGTGCCGTCTCGTCGCGGCCGGCGGCCCAGGAGTCGGCGGCGCCGACATACGGGTCGTCGAGCGAGAAGGTCTCGGCCGGCGGGACATGGGCGGTCTCGAGCAGGTCACCGGCCCCGGTCGGCTCCGGATGGAGCCCGGCGGCCTCCCGGGCGGCATCGGCGAACGCGGTGTACAGGTCGGCCGGGTTGTACAGCTCGATGAGCTCGGCCGCCGTCTCGATGACCTCGGTCTCGCTGACCCACTCCCCCGTGGCGTCGTCGAGGTACCGGCTGCGGCTGCGGAACGTCAGGTCGGGCGCGATGGCGAGGTAGTCCGGGTCGTCGTCGATGAGCGTGAGCCCGCCGATGTCGCGGATGCGGTCGCCGTTGCGCTTGATGAATGCCTGGAACTGGTCCGTCGCCTGGACGAGGAAGTCGGTCCGCTCGAGGGCGGCGTCGGCCGCGAGCTCACCCAGGTCGTTGCGGCTCGTGTCCATCCATCGCCTCCTTCGTCCCCGTGACCCGCGGTCCGTCGACCGATCTGCGATTCAACCGTGGTAGTCGAGATCGGGACCCATCCGCTCTCGAAGGAACATCGAATGGTGGCGTTCGAAGAGCCACTCTCCTGCCCGGTGCCCGAGCGCCCGGGTCCCTTCATCGGCCTCCAGCTTGTCAAGCGTGGCGTAATCCGGCAATTCCAGCAGGATCACGTTGTCGAAGTCCCAGCCATGCGCCACGTTGTACCAACCGAGGAAGCGGATGCCGAACTTCTGCTCGTACTCGCGAACCTGGCGCGGGAACAGGGTCTTCATGAAGAACTTGAAGAAGGGGTCGCGCCCGCGGCGGACGGTGAAGTAAGTCGCGAGCACGGGCACGGGCTTGGCGGTCTCCGCAGTCGAACTGGTTCCGGGGTGCCGCCTATTGTCGCATGCTGCGGTCGCGGTCTCCCCCGTCTGCGCTCGGCGCCGCGCCCGGGTCATCGGCGGCATCCACGGCCGCTTCGGCGTCGGTGTCCGGGGTGCCGGCCGCGGCGGGTCCTGCCGCGTCGTCCAGCTCGCCGATCGTCCGCGTCGAACTGGCCAGCGGGCGTCGTCGGCCGCGGCGGTCCGCGGCCACGAGGCGGAGCAGGAAGATGATCGTCTGGCCTGCCACGAGCAGCAGCCCGAGCGTGGCGAACAGCAGGACGGTCGTCAGCCAGTCCGGCCAGCCCGCGCTCACGCCGATCGGCGTCACGACGAGGAGCGTGACGAGCACGATGAGCTGGAACCGGAAGCAGCCGAGTCCGGGCCCGCGCTCGGCGTCGAGCTCGGCGCCCTTGTACTGGACGGTCCGGACGGACGAAGGGCCGGATGCGGGATCGGCCGGCGGGACGCCCGTCGTCGGCGCCGTTGCGCCCACGGCCGACGCGTCATCGTCGGCGGGCGGCGCCGGCTCGGGGCCTTGGGTGGGCTGGGTCACGAGAGGACAGGGTACGGGAGGTCGCGCCGTCGCGTTCCCGCCGGGCGGCGGCATCTCGCTGCGCGCCGAGCTGGAACCGACCGTACGACCACGACCGACGCCCCGACCACGACCGAGCCATCCCACCCGCTACCATCGAGCCGATGACCGACGAGCCGAACGACGAGCCGACAGGCCCCCGGACTCCGCCCCCCGATGCCGACCCCCGTTTCGCCTGGCACCCGGAGTCGGAGCTCATCGGGATCCGCGACGCCGCCGTCTCGAGAGCGGCACTGGAGCGTCTCGGGCATGGCGCCTGGGCGGCAGCCCTCGACTACGTCTACGACGAGGCATTCCGCCGGGCGATGGGTGAGCCGGCCGAATACGGTGCCCTTCGCCGCACGTTCTTCGGCACGGCGGACGGTCCCGGCCCCGCACGCTCCGCCGGCCCGGCGGCAGCCCCGACCCGACCCACGCCGTCCGCCGCGCTCCTCGACGAATTCCGGACGCGCGTCGCGCCGTACCAGCTCAACGCCTATCACCCGCGGTCGCTGAGCTACTTCACCCCGCCGCCACTCGCGATGAGCGTCGTCGGTGAGCTGCTGGCCCAGGTGACCCAGCAGGGCGTGGATGTGTGGCACGCCGGGCCGTCGGGCGCCTTCGTGGAGGAGGAGGTCATCCGCTGGCTGACCGACCTCGTCGGCTACCCGACGCCGCCGTCGGTGGCCAGGCCGGGTGAGTCCGGCGCCGGGGCCGGCGCCGCGACCGCGGACCAGCCCGGCGGCGGCGCCTTCGGCATCCTCACGTCCGGTGGGGTCATGGCGAACTTCCTCGCGATGGCCCTGGCCCGCGACATCCACCTGCCGGCGCTCACGGGCTCGGGGCAGGCACCGCGCGGGCGGGCCCTCGAGGGGATCCGCGTGTACACCTCCGACCAGACCCATTTCTCGATCGCCCGGGCGCTCGACGAGCTCGGGTTCCCGGACGACACCCTGGTCGTGATCCCGACCGGCGAGGACTTCCGGTTGCGTGGCGTGCCCGTCGCCGCCGCGATCGAGGCGGACCGCGCCGCCGGGCTCCGGCCGCTGGCCATCTGCGCCGTCGCCGGGTCGACGAACACCGGCTCGATCGACGCCCTCGACGAGCTCGCCGACGTCGCCGAGCGCGAGGGCCTCTGGTTCCACGTCGACGCGGCGTACGGCGGCGCCGTGCGCCTGTCGGAACGGCTCGCGGATCGGCTTCCCGACCTCCATCGGGCGGACTCGGTGACCGTCGACCCGCACAAGTGGTTCTTCCAGGCGTACGACATCGGCGCCCTGCTCGTCCGCCGGAGACGCGATCTCACGGACACGTTCCATCGCGCCCCCGAGTACTACCGGGGAGGCGGCAGCGGCCGCGACGGGGCGGCCGACGACCTCGAGACCGTCCAGCTGAACTTCTACCAGCACGGGATGGAAGGCACCCGGCGCTGGCGTGCGCTCAAGCTCTGGATGAGCTGGAAGCACCTGGGTACGAGCGGACTCGCCCGGCTCGTCGAGGCGAACGTCGAGGTGGCCGGCCACCTCGCCCGGCGGATCGCCGAGAGCGACGACTTCGACGCGTTCCCGGTCGAGCCGCCCCTGTCCGTGGTGTGCTTCCGGCACCTGCCCGCCGGACGCCGGGCGACCGCCGGGTCGAGCGCGTCGGCCCTCGTGGCACTCGACGACCATCAGGATCGGCTCGCCCTCGCGCTCGAAGCGTCCGGCGACGGCTGGCTCTCGACGACCCTGCTGCGGGGCCGGACGTATCTCCGGGCCGGGATCGTGAACTACCTCACGACCGAGGACGACATCGACCACCTGCTCGAGACGCTCCGGCGGCTCGGCGGCGAAGGGGCGCCCGACCGATGAGTCGCGTCGAGCTCGCCCAGCTCAACATCGCCCGCGCGCGGGCGCCGCTCGACGAACCGGCGATGGATGGGTTCGTGTCGCGCCTGGCGGAGATCAACGCGCTCGGCGAAGCGAGCCCGGGCTTCGTGTGGCGGCTGACCGACGCCTCGGGCGGCGATGCGACGGGCATCCGCGCCTACGACGATCCGCTCATCATCGTGAACCTCACGGTCTGGGCGGACATCGACGAGCTGTTCGCGTTCGCGTATCGGACCCGCCACGCCGAGCTGTTCCGCGCCCGGCGCGACTGGTTCGTCCCGCTCGGCTCCCCGTCACTCGTGCTGTGGTGGGTGCCGGCCGGCCATCGCCCGACGATCGCCGAGGCGCGCGAGCGACTGGACCACCTCGCCGCCAACGGCCCCACCGCGCATGCCTTCTCGCTCAAGTCCCGATTCGGCCCGGACGCCGGCGCGCCCGCTCCTCCTGGGCCGGAACCGGCGCCCGAATCGGTGGCCCGGCCGTGACCGGCGCCGAGTGGTTCCTCGGTGCGGCGATCCTGCTGACGTTCTGCGTCCTCGCCGGTTGGGCGGCCGGCGGGCGGCGAAGGGAGCGCTTCGTCCAGCCTCCGCCGAGCTGGTGGGTCTGCCCGGCGTGCCACTCGGTGAACGAGGCCGGCGGCGACCTGCCGCTCACCTGCTACCACTGCGGACAGGAGGCGGACCCGGCGACGGTCCAGCGGCTGGAGACGACGCCCGACTTCGAGTGGACCCAGCAGCTCGCGACGACACGCAAGGGCGGCTGGGACCGCGAGGTCGGCTGGGCGGCCGAGCATTCGGAGCCCGCAGAGACGGCGGCGATGACGCCGGCCGAGACGATCGCGGCAACCGAGACGACCACCGACCTGCAGCCGACCACGACCAGATCCGCCACCGACGAGGCGTTGCCGGAGCGCTGACCGGCGCGCCCGACGCTCAGTCGCCGAGCGACGGGTCCTCGTAAGCCAGCCGTCCGCCGGCGAGCGTCAGCAGAACGCGTCCCGAGAGCTCCCTGCCCAGGAGCGGCGAGTTCTTGCCACGCGAGGCGAGCGCCGCCGCGTCCACCGACCAGGCGTCCGAACGATCGAAGACGACGAGGTCCGCCGGGGCGCCCTCCACGAGGCCGATCCGCCCCGAGCGCTCGCCGAGCCGGGGACCGAGCACGGCCGCGGGTCCCGACGTCAGCGCGGCGAGCGCACGACCGAGCGACAGGTGCCCCGCGTCGACCGCCGCTTCACTGGCACTCATCCGGGAGGCGAAGGCGGCCGGGGTGCCGGTCACCTGCGACGTCACGCCGCATCACCTGGCACTCACCGACGAGTGGCTGGCCGGCGTGCGGCGGTTCGCCTGGGAGGGCCTGGACGAGGAGGGACGGGCGCGCGATCCGTGGGCGGACGGGGCGATCGTCGCCGCGCCCTACGACCCCTCGCTGCGGGTCAACCCGCCGCTGCGGTCGCCCGAGGACGCCGTGGCCTGTCTCGCCGCGCTGGCGGACGGCACGGCCGACGCGGTCGCCACGGACCATGCGCCGCATACGGTCGTCGACAAGGCGGTCGAGTTCGGGCTGGCCGCGAACGGCATCAGCGGCATCGAGATGGCCCTGG
>DASVIK010000022.1:0-6478 GCA_036382135.1 Candidatus Limnocylindrales bacterium
CGCAGCCGGTCGAATCGCTGATGAACGCGACGCCCCACGTCCTCCATTTCGACGACCCGATCCGCGAGGCGATCGCGCTCATGGAGACCGGTCGCTATCGCAATGTGCCGATCATCGACGGCGACGGCATCCTCCACGGGATCGTCCGTCCCCAGGATGTCCTGCGCTACCTCGCCGAGGCCTTCCCGGAGGAAGTGCTCAACCTTCCACCGCGCCCTCACCAGCGGATGAAGGAGTCCGAAGGGGCGTGACGACCGCGGAGCAGCCCCCCGAGACCCAGGAGCTCGACCGCGTCACGATCCGGTTCGCCGGCGATTCGGGCGACGGCATGCAGCTCACCGGGACCCAGTTCACCCGCTCGGCCGCCCTGTTCGGCAACGACGTCAGCACGTTCCCGGACTATCCCGCCGAGATCCGCGCGCCGGCCGGCTCGCTGCCGGGCGTCAGCGGCTTCCAGCTGAGCTTCAGCAGCAGCGACATCCACACGCCGGGCGACCAGCCGGATGTCCTGGTCGCGATGAACCCGGCCGCCCTCAAGGCGAACATCGGCGACCTGCCACCCGGCGGGGCCCTCATCGTCAACGAGGACGCGTTCACCCCGAACAACCTGTCCAAGGTGGGCTATGCCGCCAATCCCCTGACCGACGGGTCGCTCTCCTCGTTCACCCTGTTCGCGATCCCCATCTCGACCCTGAACACACGGGCGCTCGACGGGCTCGAGATGACCAGCAAGCAGATGGACCTGACGAAGAACTTCTTCGCGCTGGGGCTCATGTTCTGGCTCTACGAGCGGAGCATGGATCCTACGCTGGCCTGGATCGCCGACCGCTTCAAGGCCAAGCCGGTCGTCGTCGAGGCCAACGCCCGGGCCCTGAAGGCCGGCTACGCCTTCGGCGAGACGACCGAGATGTTCCACACCCAGTACCGGGTCGCGCCCGCTCACCTGCCGCCGGGTCGCTACCGGAACATCACCGGCAACGAGGCGACCGCGCTCGGCTTCGTGGTCGCGGGCCGGAAGGCCGACCGGCCGCTGTTCTACGGCTCCTATCCGATCACCCCGGCGTCCGACATCCTCCACCAGCTCTCGGGCTACAAGAACTTCGGGGTGAAGACGTTCCAGGCCGAGGACGAGATCGCCGCCATCGGAGCGGCGATCGGGGCGAGCTACGGCGGCTCGCTCGGGATGACCGGCACGTCCGGCCCCGGCATCGCGCTCAAGAGCGAGGCGATGGGCCTGGCCGTGATGGTCGAGCTGCCCCTCGTCGTCGTCGACGTGCAGCGGGCCGGCCCTTCGACCGGGATGCCCACGAAGAACGAGCAGGCCGACCTCCTCCAGGTCATGTTCGGCCGGAACGGCGATTCGCCCCTCGCCGTCGTCGCCCCGGCGACGCCGGCCGACTGCTTCACGATGGCCTTCGAGGCGGTCCGCATCGCCCTGAAGTTCATGACCCCGGTGGTGTACCTGTCGGACGCGTTCCTGGCCAACGGCTCCGAGCCCTGGGCCATCCCGAACGTCGAGGACCTGCCCGACATCAGCGTGCCGAACCGGACCGTGGCCGAGGGCTTCCACCCGTACGACCGCGACCCCGTGACCCTCGCCCGGCCGTGGGCCGTCCCGGGCACGCCCGGCCTGGAGCATCGCATCGGCGGGCTCGAGAAGGCCGACATCACCGGCAACGTGAGCTACGACCCCGACAACCACCACCGGATGCAGCTCCTCCGCCAGGACAAGATCGCCCGGATCGCCGACGACATCCCGGAGCTGGCGGTGTTCGGGCCCGAGCGGGGCGATCTCCTCCTCCTCGGCTGGGGCTCCACGTACGGTTCGCTGCGCAGCGCGGCCGAGCGCCTCCAGGCCGATGGGCGGAGCGTCGCCCACGCTCATCTCCACTACATGAACCCGTTCCCCCGGAACCTCGGTGCGGTCCTCGAGCGCTACCGACGGGTCCTCGTGCCGGAGATCAACCTGGGCCAGCTGTCGCTGCTCCTGCGGGCGCGGTTCCTCATCGACGCGCTGAGCTACGGCCGGGTCCGGGGCAAGCCGTTCCGCATCACGGAGATCGTGGAGGCCGCCGAGGCGGCCCTGCGCGGGGAGCTGCTCGGATGACCGACGTGTCCGGACCGCCGCTCAGCCCCGAGAACGCCGAAACGCTCATCAAGCTCACCCGCAAGGACTTCGTGTCGGACCAGGAGGTCCGCTGGTGCCCCGGCTGCGGCGACTACTCGATCCTCGCCCAGACCCAGAAGGTGATGCCCGATTTCGGCTATCCGAAGGAGAACATCGTCTTCATCAGCGGCATCGGCTGCTCGGGCCGCCTGCCGTACTACATGAACACCTACGGGTTCCACACGATCCACGGGCGGGCGCCCACCCTGGCGACCGGGCTCAAGGCGGCCCGCCCCGACCTCATGGTCTGGGTCATCACCGGCGACGGCGATGCCCTCTCGATCGGCGGCAACCACGTCCTGCACTCGATGCGCCGAAACGTCGACATCAAGCTGGTCATGTTCAACAACCGGATCTACGGGCTGACCAAGGGCCAGGCGTCGCCCACCTCCGAGCTCGGCAAGCGGACCAAGTCCACGCCCGACGGCACGATCGACCACCCGATCATGCCGCTCTCGGTGGCCCTCGCCGCCGAGGCGACGTTCGTCGCCCGGTCCGTCGACACCCATACCGAGCACCTCCAGCACACGCTCGAGCGGGCCGGCCGGCATCGCGGGTCGGCGTTCACCGAGGTGCTCCAGAACTGCAACATCTTCAACGACGGCGCGTGGCGCTCGTTCACCGACCGGGAAGTCCGGGACGACCGGATGCTCGCGCTCGAGGACGGCAAGCCGATGATCTTCGGCAAGGACCGGGATCGCGGGATCCGCCTGACCGGCCTCCACCCGGAGGTGGTCCAGATCGGGGTGGATGGGGTCACCGAGGCCGACATCCTCGTCCACGATGAGCACGCCGAGGACCCCTATCTCGCGTTCATGCTGTCCCGGATGTTCTACCCCGAGTTCCCGGTCCCCGTGGGCGTCTTCCGGGCGGTCGAGCGGCCGACCCACGACGAGCTCCTGACCGCCCAGGTCCGCACCGCCATCGAGCTGCGCGGCGAGGGCAGCCTCGAGAAGCTCCTCAACAGCGGGGAGACCTGGACCGTCCAGGCCGACGGCACGCCATGACCTGCCCGGCCTGCGGCTTCGACAACATCGCCGGCGAGGACGAATGCGCCCGCTGCGGCACGTCGCTCACGGATGCCGATTCGCCCGCGCCCCACACGCGCTTCGAGTCGCGCCTCGTGAGCGGACGGCTCTCCGGCCTCGCCTCCCGGGCGCCGCTCATGGTCCCCCGGGACGCGCCCGTCAGCGAGGCGATCGAGACGATGCGCCAGGAGAACGTGGACGCGGTGCTCGTGGTCGATCGGGGGCGCCTGGTCGGGATCTTCACCGAGCGCGACGCGCTCCTCAAGCTCGCCGGCCGGAGCCTCGTGGGGAAGACGATCGGCGACGTCATGACTCGCGATCCCGTGGTCCTGCGCGAGGACGACACGGTGGCCGTCGCGATCAACAAGATGGCCGTCGGCGGATTCCGCCACATCCCGCTCGTCTCGTGGGGCCGGCCGACCGGCATCGTGACCGCCCGCGACGTCTTCCACCGGATCGCGGAGATCGTGGGCTGAGCGTCGCCGCGCCCCGCATCGCGATCCTGGCCGACGACCTCATCTGGGCGACCCGGTTGGCGGCCATCGTCCGGGCGGCCGGCGCGGAGCCCGTCGCCACCCGGGCGATCGCCTCGCTCGTGAGCGTGATCGCCGGTGGGGTCGATCGGGCCATCGTCGACCTGACCGCGCGCGCCTATGACGGCGTCGAGGCGGTCGCCGCCGCCGTCGCGGCCGGGGCGGCCGTCCTGGCCGTCGGGCAGCACGACGACGTTCCCACGCGACGGCGAGCGCTGGCTGCGGGAGCGACCCGCGTCGTGCCGTACCGGCTGCTCGCCGCGCCGGCCGGCCCGGCCACGGTCGCCCGCTGGTCCACGGCCGCCGGCACGACCGCAGGGGGCCCGCGCGCCGGGGCGGGCACGGCGGGTCGACCATGACCACGGCGCCGTCCCGCGCCCGGGTCCCCGATGAACGCTTCGGCGCCCGCCTCGAGAGCGCGCGACGGATCGCCGCGGAGGGCGGGCTCGGGGCGCTCCTCATCGGCGTCGGCCCGGACCTGCGCTACCTGACCGGCTACGCCGCGATGCCGCTCGAGCGCCTCACGATGCTCGTCGTCCCGTCGGCGGCCGGCGCCCGGCCGAGCCTCGTCGTGCCGCGCCTCGAGGTGCTTCCGGCCCAGGGCTGCCCCGCGGCGTCCGCCGGCTTCGTCGACCTGCGCACCTGGGACGAGACCGAGTCGGCGCATCGCCTCGTCGCCGACCTCGTGCGTGGCGCGGCCGCCCCCGTCATCGGCGTGAGCGACACGCTCTGGGCGAGCCACCTCCTCCGGTTCCAGGAGATCCTGCCGGCCACGTTCCGGCCCGCCTCGACGGTCCTGCGCGAGCTGCGGATGGTCAAGGACCCGGAGGAGATCGCGCTCCTCCGGGAGGCCGGGGCGGCCGCCGACCGGGTGGTCGACGCCATCGCCGCCGGGAGACTCGTCGGCCGCAGCGAGGCTGACGTCGCCCGCGAGGTGCGCGAACGGCTCGTCGCCGAAGGCCACGATCTGGCCGATTTCGCGATCGTCGGGTCGGGCCCCAACTCGGCGTCGCCGCACCACGGCGCCTCGGACCGGCTGATCGGCGCCGGCGAGCCGATCGTCCTCGACATCGGCGGGCCCCTGGGCGGGTACGGCAGCGACACGACCCGGATGATCTGGGTCACGGGCGCCGACCGTTCGCTCGGGCCGAGTGCGGCGTTCCTGGCCGCCTTCGCCGTCCTGCGCCGAGCCCAGGCCGCGGCGACCGCCGCGGTCCGGCCGGGCGTGACCGCCGAATCGATCGATGCCGCCGCGCGAGACATCATCGCGGAGGCCGGGTATGGCGACCTGTTCATCCACCGGACGGGCCACGGGATCGGCCTGGAGGCCCACGAGGACCCGTACATCGTGAGTGGGTCCAGGTTGAGCCTGGCGGCCGGGATGGCGTTCAGCATCGAGCCCGGCATCTACCGCGAAGGGGAGTGGGGGATGCGCCTCGAGGACATCGTGGTATGCGGCCCGGATGGCCCCGACGTCCTCAATCGGTCGGACCTCGACCTGCGCGTCGTCGCGGGGACCTGAGCGCGACCTGAGCCGGGCGGCCGCCTACGGGCGTTGGCCTGCGGCGGTATCATCGGGGTCACGGTGCGCGCGGCTCACTGGCGTACCCACGAGCACAGACGGCATGTTGACCTTTGACCGCGGCGTTTCGGCGCCGTGTACCTCCCGGGATCCGCTGCACCGTCGGAACGTTCTGGCGGGGTCCCGATGAGTCGCCGCTCCCATCGTCACGGCGACCGCGGGCACGGGCGCGCCATCCGACCCGAGGGCCCGCGCCCCGCGCAGCCGACGGCCCAGCCCGGCCCGATGGAGACGCTCGGCGCCCCGGAGCGTCCGGCATCGGTCGTCACGGTACCCGCGACCAGCCAGGGCCCGGACCTCACGGCCGCCGCCGCTGCCGCCGCTGCCGCCGCGAACGTCGATCGCGACCCCGCCGTCGAGCGCGCCTCGGACGCGGGCGCCCAGCCGGGCGTTCCGACGAGTCCGCCACCGGACGCGCCGCAACCACTCGACGCCGAGCCACGCCTGGCGCCGCCGGCCGGTGCGGGCGCGAGTGCGCCCGTGGCGGCCATGTCGATCGGAGTCGGTCGCGTCGAGGCGGTCGACGGTCGCCCGATCACGGAGGCCCCGCTCGCCGGCGACGCGGCCCGATTGCCCGGGTGCACGTCGCCCCAGCTCCGCCGGTTCATCAAGAGCCGCGCCTACATCCCGATGCACGAGCTGCGCCGACGCTTCGCGATCGACGGCCCCGAGGACGACGTCGCGGCGATCGATGTCGACGGGACGCGCCTGTACGTCGGCCTGCCGGAGCGCGAAGGACGCCTGCTCGGCGAGCTGCTCCGGGCCGGCGACGTCGGAGCGGAGCTGTCCCACGATCCCGTGACCCCGATCATCGTCGGCGTGTACCCGATGCGCCCGGTGCCGCGGAGCTGATCCGGGCTGTCGCGAACATGACTCCGGGCGGGTCGCACCCGGTGGTTCACGCGCTTCAGCGCGCGGCGTACTCTGCGAGGTAGACGGCGCGCCATCACCTCAGGTCCGCGCCCTACCAGGACGATGATGGGAGATCGGCGACATGGCAGACAAGCAGGGCGAGGGCGTGGTGCGACCCAAGGCGACCGAAGAGGACGACGTCGAGGGACATCGCCACATCCTCCCGCGCGAGGGCGTGGTGCGACCCAAGGCCATCGAGCCCGAGGGTCACATCGCCCGCAAGGCGACCGAGGACGACGACGTCGAGGGACACTCG
>DASVIK010000023.1:0-8860 GCA_036382135.1 Candidatus Limnocylindrales bacterium
TGTGGGGTGTCTTCGGGACGAGCTACATCCTGTCCGCGACCGAGGTCGTCGGCGTCGGGCCGGCGGCCCTCGGCATCATCGCCGGGGTCGGAGGCGCGAGCTCGCTGGTCGGCGCGGTCGTCGCCGGTCGGGCGACGCGTCGCTTCGGATTGGGACCCAGTCTCATCGGGGGGATGGTCCTCTTCACCATCGGGAATGCGTTCATCCCGCTCGCGCCGTCGGGCGCCGTTGCGGTCGGGGCCGCCTGCCTCATCCTCCAGCAGTTCGTGGCCGACGGCGGCTACACGGTCTACGACATCGCCGAGGTGTCGCTCCGCCAGAGCATCGTGGACGACCGGCTCATGGGTCGCGTCACCGCCACGGTCAACGTCTTCACCGGGCTCGTCCAGCTGATCGGGACGATCGCCGGCGGCCTCATCGCCGCAGCATTCGGACTGCGAACCGGGCTGGCCCTGGGCCTCGTCGGGGGCGTCATCGCGACCGGCTTCCTGTGGTTCTCGCCAGTCCGCACGTTACGCGGCGGGATGCCTGCGCCGATCGATCGGGCGCTGATGCCCGGCGACGAGCTGCCGATCACGGAGTAGCACTGGCGGTCCTGCCCGGGTCGCCTGCGCCCGCGCCGTCTCAGTTGCCCTCGAGCCGGTCGGCCGTGAAGCCGAAGGCACGCTCCCCCTGCTTGATCGTCGGGTCCCGGAACCGGGCCATCCGGATCGAGGAGGTGGGGATGATCCACGCCTCCTCGTCGACGACGACGACCAGTGGTTCTTCGCGATTGCGGATCACGGCGCGGCGGATGATCTCCAGGCCGGCGTTCCGGAACGCGCGGCGATCGCCCTGTTCGAGCAACGTGCGGACGGCCGGGTTGCGGCTCTTCGAGATGTCCGCCTCGGTGAGCGCCATCGGGACCATGATCCCGCCCCCAAGGTCCAGCTCGACGCGGAAGTCCAGCCCTGCCATCGGTCTCTCCTCGTGGTCTCGGCCGCCCCGTCGCGATACAGCGGGGCCGGCGGCCCTAGTATCCGTGGCACACCCCGGGAAAGGAGTCGCCTGACGATGGCATTCGATCCGATCGCCGAACCTGACGCGTATCGCCGCTCCCTCCTCGCCGAGCTCGGCGACGATGACCCGGCGACCGCCCAGGCGGCGACGCCGGCCGCGCTGCGCGCCCTCGTGACGGAGGCCGGCGACCGGTTGCGGGTCCGGCCGGAGCCCGGCGAGTGGTCGGCCCTCGAGTGCATCGGCCACATCGTCGACGGCGAGCTCGTGTCGTCCGCCCGCTACCGCTGGATCGTGGCCGAGGAGCAGCCGGACCTCATCGGCTACGACCAGGCCCTGTGGGTCGCGGCGCTCCACCACGACGAGGTGGACCCGGCGATCCTGCTCTCGATGTTCGAGGGGCTCCGGGCGGCCAACCTCGACCTGTGGACCCGCCTCCCGCTCGAGGGACGGGCGCGTTTCGGGCTCCACCGGGAGCGCGGGCCCGAGAGCTACGAGCTGACCTTCCGGATGATCGCGGGCCACGACCGGGTCCATCTGCGTCAGGCAGGCCGGGCACTGGCGGCCGCCTCGGCGGCCGCGACCGGCCGACCCCACTGACCACGAGCGCTTGACTGCCCAGACCGGCTCACTCGACGCGTTCGTCGAGCGGGCCCGCGCGATCCTCAGCGAGGCGCCGCTCATCGACGGCCATAACGACCTCGCGATCGCGCTCCGCGAGCGCGTCGGCCTGCGGACGTCCAGCGTCGACCTGACCGGGCATGTCGATGGCCTGGACACGGACATCCCACGCCTCCGGGCGGGCGGGGTCGGTGGCCAGTTCTGGTCGGTGTGGGTGCCCGCGGGCCTGCCGGAGCTCGAGGCGCTCAGGATGGCGCTCGAGCAGCTCGATATCGTCCACCGGTTCGTGGACCGCTATCCGGAGGCGCTCGCCTTCGCCACGACGGCCGACGACGTGGCGCGGGCCCTCGAGGCGGGACGGATCGCCTCGCTCGTCGGGCTCGAGGGCGGCTCGATGATCGCGAGCTCCCTTGCCGCGCTCCGCCAGTTCCACGCGCGTGGCGTTCGCTACATGACCCTCACGCATTGGCGGACGACGCGCTGGGCGGACGCCGCGACCGATGCGCCCCAGCACGACGGGCTGACACGCTTCGGCCTCGAGGTCGTGCGCGAGATGAACCGCCTGGGGATGCTTGTCGACCTGAGCCACGTGTCGCCGGCCACGATGGCGGCCGCGCTCGACGTCACCGAGACGCCGGTCGTCTTTTCGCATTCGGGAGCCCGTGCCGTCACGGATCATCCGCGCAACGTGCCGGACGAGATCCTGCGGCGGATACCGGGCAACGGCGGCGTGGTGATGGCGGTGTTCCTCTCGGGCTTCATCTCCGCCGAGGTCGCGGCGCACTCGGCTCCCGGCGAGGCCGAGGAGGAGGCCCTCCTCGCGGCCCATCCGGAGACGACCGCCGCGGAGGTCCAGGCGAACCGGCGGCGCTGGCTCTCGGAGCATCCGGCCCCGCACACGTCCGTCGGTCATGTCGCCGACCACATCGACCACCTGCGCGCGGTCATGGGCATCGAGCATGTCGGGATCGGCAGCGACTTTGACGGGGGTGAGCTCCTGCCCGACGGTCTGCAGGACGTCGCCGGGTTCCCGAACCTCATCGGCGAGCTGCTGCGGCGCGGCTATTCGGACGACGACGTCCGGGCGATCGCCCGCGGCAACATCCTCCGCGTGATGCGCGGCGCCGAATCCGTGGCGGAGCGCCTCCGTGCGACGCGCGAGCCATCCGAGGCCACGATCGAGGAGCTTGACGGACCCGGCTGACGGCGGTCGCGTCCACGGGTCGTTGACGAGCGTACCTGGTGTTTGGGGGAAGCAGCGAACGAGGAGCGGCGCGATGCCCTGGCTCACCGAGTTCGGAGACGTGATCCTCGAGGCCGGGCGGGGCGCGGACGCCGCGACGGCGAACCGACAGCCGGACGCTCGGCCCGACCCGGAACGGGCGGCGGGCCTGGCCCGGGACGCTGCCGTGCTGACCGCGGCCTGGCCGGGCGGCGTGACGATCGACGACCCGATCGCCGGCCGGGTCGAGGGCCTCGCCGGGATCCAGGCGTTCCTGGCGATCGACGCCGGCTGGCTCCGGGAGCGCGGGGCCGTCACCCGGGTCGTGGCGACGACGTTCGCGCCCGACCGCTGCGTGGGCGAGTACGACGTGGAGCTGATGCAGGACGGCGCCTCGTTCATCCTCCCGGTCGCCGTCGCGGTCGAGCCGGACCGTGGGCGGCGGGCCCTCGCGATCCGGGTCTATCACAGCCAGTGGCCGCTCCTCGGCCGCCACGTGCTCCGTGCGCCCCTCCTCCAGCGCGACCCGGCCGTGACCGAATCGGATGTCGTCGGCGAGTACCAGGCCGCGCTGGCGGCCGGCGACGCGGAACGGATCACCGCCACATTCGAGCGGGATGGCTGCTTCCGCGAGCCCGCCGGACCGCAGTACCGCGTGTGCGGCACGGACGCCCTGCTCCCGTTCTTCGCCGGGTTCTTCAACGTGGGCGGCGGGATCATCCTCGAGCACTGCACGGCGACCGAGGACGGCGTTCGCACCGCCCTCGAGTTCAACGCCGTCCGCTGGGGCGAGCACGACATGCCCCACCAGGCGGGGATCGCCGTCTACGAGCGTGGCGCGTCGGGCCGGCTCGCGAACGCCCGCGTCTACGACGACGTGACGCCCCCGTTCGACTGAGCGGGCATCAGCCGACCGACCACAGGTGCGCCAGCGCGTAGCCGCGCCACGGCCGCCAGGTCTCGGCGCGGGCGGCGATCGAACGGGGGTCGGACGGCAGGCCGAGCCGGCGGAAGGCGGCCCGGACCGCGGCGTCGTCCGGCGGGAACGCATCGCGGTCGCCGAGGACCCGAAGGGCGACGTAGCCGGTCGTCCACGGCCCGATGCCGGGGATCGCCCGGAGGCTCGCGATGGTCGCGGCGGGATCGGCAGGAAAGTCGAGGTCAAGCCGTCCGTCGGCGACCGCTGCCGCGACCGCCCGGATGGTCGCCGCACGCCGGCCGGTCAGCCCGGCCGCCGAGAGATCGGCCCCGGCCAGGACCTCCGGCTCCGGGAACCGGCGCACGATGACGGGGTCGCCGACGTCGATCGCGGGTCCGCGGGCGAGGGCGATGCGCCCGGCCAGGGTCCGCGCGGACGCGAGCGTCACGCCCTGCGCGAGGATCGCCAACACCGTCGTGGCGAACCCATCGAACGCACCGGGGAGCCTCGTGCCTGGGCTCGCGACGACGGACGGTCGCAGGATGGCGTCGCTCCCGAGGACCGCATCGATCGCCACCGGGTCGGCGTCGAGGTCGAGCAGGCGTCGCGCCGCCCGGACGATCGCCGCGAGTTCGCTCTCCCCGACCGGCGCGCCCTGCCCGACGAACCCGATCGGCCCCACCTCAAGGTCCATCGCAGGTGCGCCGCCCGGCGCCGTGTCCGCTGGGCGGAGCCGGAGGACGGCATGGCCGGCCCCGGTCCGGACCGCTCGGCGGTATTCCTCTCCTGCCACGACCTCGACGCCGGGTATCGCCCGTGCCGCCAGGAAGGCGAACGACGCTTCGATCGCGAGCGGCGCCCGGCAGGCCAGCCGGAGACGAAGGGCCCCGGGTCCGTTCACCCGCGGATCGCCTCCGTCGCTCAGGCTCCCTCGAGCTCGCGGAGCCGGCGGTCGAGGAAGGCCTGCTCGGCGGCGTTGCCTGCCAGCTCGCGTGCGCGGCGGTACGCCACGACCGCGGTCTCCCGTTCGCCGAGCCGGCGCAGGAGATCGGCCCGCGCGGCGTGGAGGAGGTGGTAGTCGTCGAGTGTCCCGTCGGCGGCGATCCGGTCGATGAGGGCCAGGCCGGCGGCCGGCCCCCGGACCATCGCGACGGCGACGGCACGATTCAGCTCGATCACCGGCGACGCTGTCATCCGTGCGAGAGTGTCGTAGAGGATCGCGATCTCGGTCCAGTCGGTGGCCTCGGCCGTGGCCGCCTCGTCGTGGAGTGCCGCGATGGCCGCCTGGACCTGGTACGGGCCCGGACGGCGCATCCGGAGGGCGCGCTCCACGAGCGCCGCGCCCTCCACGATCCGCTCGCGGTCCCACGAGCCCCGATCCTGCTCCTCGAGCAGGACGATGGCCCCGGCCGGATCCACCCGGGCGCTGCGCCGGGCGTCGTGCAGGAGCATGAGGGCGAGCAGCCCCAGGACCTCGGGCTCGTCGGGCATGAGGTCGATGAGGACCCGGCCGAGACGGATCGCCTCGCTGGTCAGCTCCTGGCGGATGAGCGCGTCGCCGGTCGAAGCCTCGTAGCCCTCGTTGAAGATGAGGTACAGGACCCGCAGCACCGCCTCGAGCCGCTCGGGCAGCAGGTGGTCGGGGGGTACGCGGTATGGGATGGCGGCGTCGCGGATCTTGCGCTTGGCGCGGACGAGTCGCTGGGCCAGCGTCACCTCCGGGATGAGGAACGCGCGGGCGATCTCGGGCGTGGTGAGCCCGCCGAGCGTGCGCAAGGTCAGCGCGACCTGGGCCTCCATCGCCAGGGCGGGATGGCAGCACGTGAAGATGAGCCGGAGGCGATCGTCAGCGAGGGTCTCCACCGCGTCCGTGCCTCCTTCCCGACCCGAGAAGCCGGCGTCGACGGCGGCCTCGTGGGCCAGCTCCTGTTGCTTCTCCCGGTAGCGCCGGGCCCGCCGTAGTCGGTCGATGGCCCGGTTGCGGGCCGTCGTGATGATCCAGGCGCCGGGATTGTCCGGGACCCCGTCGCGTGGCCAGCGTTCGATCGCCACGACGAACGCCTCCTGGACCGCCTCCTCGGCGAGGTCGAAGTCGCCGAGGACCCGGATGAGTGTCGCGACCGCCCGGCCCGACTCCTCGCGGAACAGGCGGTCGACGACGGCGTGGGCCTCAGCCGGCGACGGCAACGGCCTCCGCGGATGTGCCGCTCGGCAGGTCCCAGATGGGACGGATCTCGATGGATCCGTGGGTCGCGCCCGGGATCCGCGCGGCCAGGTCGATCGCTTCGTCGATGTCGCGGCACTCGACGAGATAGAACCCGCCGAGCTGCTCCTTGGTCTCGGCGAACGGTCCGTCGGTGGTGATCGTGCGCCCGTTCTCGACGCGGACCGTGGTCGCGGTCGCGGTCGGCTGGAGCGCCTCGCCGGCCTCGAAGTAGCCCTTCTCGCGCGTCCAGTTCGTGAACGAGTTGTAGGCCTCGAGCTCTGCGCCCATCGCCTCGTCGGGGACCCCCTCGGACGGCTCCGTGTTGTAGATGAGGAGCAGGTAGCGCATCGATGCCTCCTTGCATGTCGCGGGGCCGTTCCGCCCGCCGCCGTTGTCATCACGACGAACGGGCGACTCCCGAATCGACAACCGCGACTGCGAGCGCGCCCGGTCCGGCACAGGGTACGCCGTGCCGGGGCCCGGGATCCGGGACGCCGGTCGGCCGCCGCTCGACGGTCGGGCGCGGCCACCATGGACCGGCGTCGTATCGTGTCCGGCATGGCGACGCGCGAGGAGATCCTGCACATCGGCGATCGCGACGTGACGATCACCAATCCGGACAAGGTGTTCTTCCCCGAGACCGGTCACACGAAGCTGGCCGTCGTGCGCTACTACATGGCGGTGGCTGACGGTGCCCTCGTCGGCGTACGCGACCGGCCGATGGCGATGAAGCGGTTCGTCGACGGGGCGGCCGGCCAGTTCTTCTTCCAGAAGCGCGCGCCGGAGTCGCGGCCGCCCTGGATCGATACCGTCGAGCTGTCATTCCCGTCGGGACGGACCGCGTCGGAGGTCGTCGTCCGCGACGCGGCAGCGCTCGCCTGGGTCGTCAACCTCGGCTGCATCGACCTCAATCCCCACCCGGTCCGCGCCGACGACCTCGACCATCCGGACGAGCTGCGGGTGGACCTGGACCCGGTGCCGGGGGTCCAGTGGCCGCAGATCCGCCAGGTGGCGCTCGTCATCCAGGAGGCGCTCGCGGCGGTCGGCCTGGTCGGCTGGCCGAAGACCTCCGGCTCGCGAGGGATCCACGTCAACGTGCGCATCGAGCGCCGCTGGAGCTATCCGCAGGTGCGCCGGGCGGCCCTCGCCCTGGCCCGCGACGTCGAGCGGCGCGCCCCGACGCTGGCCACCTCACGCTGGTGGAAGGAGGAGCGCCACGGGGTGTTCCTCGACTACAACCAGAATGCCAAGGACCGGACCGTCGCCTCGGCCTACTCGATCCGCCCCACGCCCGATGCCCGCGTCTCGATGCCGCTCCGGTGGGACGAGGTCGAGACGTGTCGGCCGGAGGACTTCACGCTCGCGACGGTCCCGGCGCTCGTCGAGGCGCACGGCGACGCGGGAGCGGGGATCGACGCGGAGGTGGGGTCGCTCGATGCCCTCCTCGAGCTGTCGGCACGCGACGAGGCGGAGGGCATGGGCGACGCCCCGTGGCCGCCGAACTACCGCAAGCAGGAGGGCGAGCCGCCGCGGGTGATGCCATCGCGCCAGCGCAGGCCGGCGGCCGAGTACGACACGCCGGAGGCGGAGGCCGAGCGTGAGAAGGCACGCGCCGCGATGGAGCGCCGCTTCAACCGGGCGGCCGAAGAGCGCGAGGCGTTCGCCGGAACCCGGCCGACCCCGACGGGTCGACGGCGCTCGTCGATCCCGGTGATCGAGATCGCCCGCGCCGCGGGCAAGGACGATGCCCTGGCCGGCCTCGAGCGCTGGCGGGCCCGCTGGCCCGCCGTCTCCGCCGCGCTCGAACCGGCCGACGTGCTCGTCGACTCGATGCGCGGCCGTTCCACGACCTGGACCCGCATCCGCGTCAACCTGACCCACGTGCCGGAGGCCGAGCGGCCCCCCCAGGAACCGCTCGACCCCGATTACGACCCGTCGACCGAGTGGCTGGGCCCGGACCGGAACGAGGTTCCGGAGCGCCCGAAGCGCAAGCTCAGGCCCGACCCGCCCGAGTGATCACGACCCGAAGGTCACCGCTCGACGATCACTGGTCCCCGTCATGGGGCAGCGGGACCGACGAGATGATCCAGCCCTTGGTGGCGACGGTCGGCACCTTGGCCGTGACCCGTGTGACGTTCGTCTTCACGCATGCAGGGGTCATGAAGTAGAGGTCCCCGGTCGCGACGACGCGGTATTTGGCGTAGTAGACATAGATCGACGAATGCGGTGGGATCGGGCCACTGACCCCGGTCGAGTACCCGACGGTCGCACTCGCGCTCACGGTGACGCTGGCCGTGGCGGCCACGTTCGCGAAGATGACCCCCGCTTCAGCCGCGCCGCCCGCGCTGAATTCGATCCCCACGGTCCCGCCGTTGCTGGCCTGCGTCGTATACGTGTGCCCGGTCTGGCCGGTCGTGTTGATGAAGCTCTGCGAGTAGAACGAGTAGATACGTTGGGGCCCGTAGGTGATGTTGGAGTAGTGCCAGGCGTTGCAGCCGACGACGTAGCCGAACGTGCTGGCGGGAACGACGAGCGAGCCCATCAGGGTCAGCCCGGCGATGAGCGTGCCGGCGATGAACGTGCGGATCGCCACTCGGTACTCCTCGTGAACCGCGATGGTGGAGTGCGTACCCGGGCCGGTCGGCGGCGTTCGTCACCGTCCGTGGAGAACCCTGGTCCGCACCTCCTGGCGTGTTCGAGGAGATGGCCGTTCGAGATCGAGACACGTTGGACCACCTGCCCCACCGGCAGGCTACGCATCCCCGCTTAGCTGCGACTTATCGGGAGCACCGACAGGCCGCACGGGCGGACCCGCGGTGCGCTCAGGCGGAGGCGCGACCGCGCCAGCGCACGATGAACACGACGAGCACGTACGCGTACGCCACCAGGTGCGCGA